>NZ_JACGMO010000003.1:0-126758 GCF_015354745.1 Micromonospora sp. S-DT3-3-22 | reverse complement strand
CCCGCCCGGCGCGCAGCAGGGCCCGGCCCTGCCGGCGGGACACCGCCCGCAGCGCCGGGGCGGCGGTCCGCGCGTCCCACTCGGCGTCCAGCCGGGCCAGCGTCGCCCGCCGGTCGGCGGCCCCGGCGGCCCGGTGCGCCGCCACCGCGAACGCGGCGGCGGCCAGCCCGCCGGTGGCCAACCGGCCGCGCAGGAACCCGGCCAGGGTGGCCGGGTCGGTGACCAGCCCGGCCGCCACCGCGGCCTCCAGCCCGCCGGAGTGGGCGTGCGCCCCGGCGGGGAACCTGCCGTCGGCCAGCAGCAGCACCATGCTCGACGGGGTCATCAGAACAGGTGGTACCGCTGGGCCATGGGCAGCTCGGCGACCGGTTCCGGGTCGACCACCACCCCGTCGACGCGGACGGTGAAGGTGTCCGGATCGACCTCGATGCGCGGCAGCGCGCCGTTCTCCGGCAGGTCGGCCTTGCCCCGCGAGCGCACGTCGGCCACCGGGACCAGCGGGCGGCGCACGTCCAGCCGCAGGCCCGCCTCCAACGCGGCCGGCGCGACGAACGTCACGCTGGTCGCGGCCGGCACCACGCCGTACGCGCCGAACATCGGCCTCGGCAGCATCGGCTGCGGGGTGGGGATGGAGGCATTCGCGTCGCCCATCTGCGCGTACGCGATCATCCCGCCCTTGATCACCAGGTGTGGCCGGACGCCGAAGAACGCCGGGTCCCAGAGCACCAGGTCGGCGAGCTTGCCCGGTTCCACCGAGCCGATCTCCCGTTCCAGCCCGTTGGCCATCGCCGCGCAGATGGTGTACTTCGCCACGTAGCGGCGGGCCCGGTGGTTGTCGGCCGGGCCGTCGCCGGGCAGCGCGCCGATCCGCCGCTTCATCACGTGGGCGCTCTGCCAGGTCCGGGTGATCACCTCGCCGACCCGCCCCATCGCCTGCGCGTCGGAACCGATGATGGAGATCGCGCCCAGGTCGTGCAGGAGGTCCTCGGCGGCCATCGTGGACGGCCGGATCCGGCTCTCCGCGAACGCCAGGTCCTCCGGCACCGACGGGTTCAGGTGGTGGCAGACCATCAGCATGTCGAGGTGCTCGGCGAGGGTGTTACGGGTGTACGGGCGGGTCGGGTTCGTCGACGACGGCAGCACGTTCGGCTCCCCGGCCACCGTGATGATGTCCGGCGCGTGCCCGCCCCCGGCCCCCTCGGTGTGGTACGAGTGGATCGCCCGGCCGGCGATCGCGCGCAGCGTGTCGGCCACGAACCCGGCCTCGTTGAGGGTGTCGGTGTGGATGGACACCTGCACCCCGGACGCGTCGGCGACCCGCAGGCAGGCGTCGATCGCCGCCGGGGTGGTCCCCCAGTCCTCGTGCAGCTTGAACCCGCCCGCGCCGGCCCGCAACTGCTCCCACAGCGCCTCGGTGGAGACCGTGTTGCCCTTGCCCAGCAGCAGCACGTTCACCGGGAAGGCGTCCAGCGCCTCGTGCATCCGGGCCAGGTGCCAGGCGTTCGGGGTGACCGTGGTGGCCCGGGTCCCCTCGGCCGGGCCGGTGCCCCCGCCGACCAGGGTGGTGATGCCCGAGGTGAGCGCCTCGGTGACGATCTGCGGGCAGATGAAGTGCACGTGGGTGTCCACCGCCCCGGCGGTGAGGATGCGCCCGTTGCCGGCGATCACCTCGGTGGACGGGCCGATCACCAGGTCCGGGTGGACGCCGGGCATGGTGTCCGGGTTGCCGGCCCGGCCCAGCGCCACGATCCGCCCGTCGCGCAGCCCGACGTCGGCCTTCACCACCCCCCAGTGGTCCAGCACCACCGCGCCGGTGATCACCGTGTCCAGGGCGCCCTCGGCCCGGGTGGCCCGGGACTGGCCCATCGACTCGCGGATCACCTTGCCGCCGCCGAAGACCGCCTCGTCGCCGCCGACGCAGTGGTCGATCTCCACCTCGATCAGCAGGTCGGTGTCGGCAAGCCGGATGCGGTCGCCGGTGGTCGGGCCGTACAGGTCGGCGTAGCGTCGCCGGTCCACCGCGCTCACCGGCCGACCTCCCCGGCGTGCGGGCCGGAGCCGTCGGCGGCCGGACCCGGTTGCGGGTCGAGCGGGCCGGCGACCTCGCCGCGCAGCCCCGGCACGATCCGGGCCCCGCCCAGCGGCACCAGGTCGACGGTGCGGCTGACGCCCGGCTCGAAGCGCACCGACGTCCCCGCCGGCACCGCGAGCCGCTGCCCGTACGCGGCGGCGCGGTCGAAGCGCAGCCCCGGGTTGGTCTCGGCGAAGTGGTAGTGCGAGCCGACCTGGATCGGCCGGTCGGCGGTGTTGACCACCAGCAGGGTGGTCACCGGACGCCCCACGTTGATCTCGACCGGCCCGTCGCCGGGCAGGATCTCCCCCGGGATCACGGGATCGGGTGGTGCACCGTCACCAACTTGGTGCCGTCCGGGAACGTCGCCTCCACCTGCACCTCCCCCAGCATCTCCGGAATGCCGTCGAGCACGTCGTCGCGGCCCAGCACGGTCCGGCCGGCGGCCATCAGGTCGGTGACGGTCCGGCCGTCCCGGGCGCCCTCCAGCAGGAAGGCGGTGATAAGGGCGACGGCTTCGGGATAGTTGAGGCGCAGTCCGCGCTCGCGCCGGCGGCGGGCGACGTCCGCGGCGACGTGGACGAGCAGGCGGTCCTGCTCGTGGGGCGTGAGGAACACGGGGTCTCCCGGGCGGCTCGGCGTGTTTCCCACCGTAACGACCGGAACCGGGCCGGGGGCGCGGAACGGGCACGGGGCAGGAGGACACACGGGACCGCCGTCGGGCCACCGGCAGGGTGCTCCGGGGCCCCACCGGCCCCGGCCCGCCACGGGGCCGCTCGGCGGTGGTGGTTGGGAAGGACCGCACCGCCAACCGCTGGTCCGACCGTAGAGGATCACCCAGGGCCGTGGCAACGCCCCGGCGGGCCGTCAGGCGAACAACAGCAGCGGGTCGGCGTCGCCGCGTACCCCGACGAAGCAGGCGGCGGACGTCCGGCAGCCCCGACGCACCTCCCGCACCCCGTGCATCCGGCCCGCCTCGAACATCACCAGGTCACCCTGGCCGGGCAGCACCGTGTCGTGCGGCGGGCCGACCCGTTCCGGTTCGAGGCCGTAGTCGAACGGGTCGGCCTTGAGCGCCACGAACTCGTCCTCGCCCAGGCGTCCCCAGAAGTCGATCTCACCGCCGTCACCGGGCGCCGGCACCTCCAGGTAGATGTTCACCCCGAGCCGCCGCCGCAGCCGGTAGGTGTCCAGCAGGGGGATCTGCCGGCGGTCGATGTGCGGTCGGCCCCGGCCACCGGGGGTCATCCGGCGCAGCACCCCGGGGAGCATCATCCGCCCCTCGTGCCGGCCGACCGTCGCCCCGTACGGCCACATCTCGTCGAGGTCGAGCCGGATCAGGTCGGTGGGTGACTGCCGGCCGGCGAACACCTCGTGCCGGATCAGCCGGGTGGTGGCCGGCGCGTCGTCAAGGTAGCGGCGGACCACCTCCCCGCCGTTGGCGACCTGCCCCATCGAGGTGCCGACGCTGGTGAACTCCGTGGTGAGGGAGAAGTTCGCGGCCGCGACGGCGGCCACCACCCGGGGCAGGACGGCGTCGCACTCGGCCGGCGGGTAGTACTCCCGGTGCCAGATGAGGTCGATCTCCCCGGTGGCGAGTTCCCGCAGCGACCCGGGGGTCAGCCGGTCGCTACGGCGCAGGTGTTGGCTCACGTCACTCCCTCGTCGGGCGGGCGGCGGCACGACCTGTGCTCATCCGCCCTGTAGCTGTCGCAGGTCCGCCTCCGCCCGTACCGTGTCAGGGTGGTCGTCCCCGAGGATGCGCCGCCGGTCGGCGACCACCGCGGCGAGGACCTTCTCGGCCTCCACCCGGTCACCAGTGGCGATCAGCGCCTCGGCCAGGGTGTGCCGGGCGGCGATCATCCCGAGGTGCTGGGCCTCCCGTCGGGCGGTGTCGGTGGCGAGGATCGCCCGCAGGCCGGCGAGGGCCTCGGCGGCGCGCCCCTCGCGCAGCAGGCAGAGGTCCAGGGTGTGCCGGACGGTCAGCGTCTCGAGGTGGTCGGGGGCCCAGTGCCGCAGCCGGATCTCCAGGATCGCGGTCAGCTCGGCACGGGCCTCGGCGTACCGGCCCTGGGCGGCCACCGCCCGGGCCAGGCTGTGCCGGGCGGTCATGGTGTCCCGGTCCTCCGGGCCACGGACCCGGAACTCCGCCCGGACGATCTCCCGCAGTTCCTGTTCGGCGTCACCCCACCGGCCCTGCTCCAGGATGGTCCGGGCCAGCTTGTGCCGGCTGGCCAGGGTGTTGCGGTGCTCCCGGCCGAGCAGCGCCTCACGGGCCGGGATGATCTCCCGCAGCTCGGCCTCGGCCCGGTCCAGCTGCCCCTGTTCCAGGGCCGCCCGGGACCGTTCGTGGCGCAGGCTGAGCACCGCCCGCTCCCCGGGGTCGAGGCCGATCCGGCGGCAGGCGGCCAGGCAGCGGTCGAGCAGGATCTCGGCCTGCCCGGGCAGGCTGACGGCCAGCAGGAAGCGGGCGATCAACCGGGCCAGGTCCAGCGCGGTGGTGAGCAGTTCCGGCTCGGTCCGCGGCAGCTCCCCCGCGTCGAAGAAGGCCAGCACCGCCCCGGTCGTCGGCGGGGCCAGCACGTGCCAGCTGGCCCACTTGTCGGGCTCGTCCGGGTCGAACTCCTCCTCCCGGGGCCGGTCCGGGTCCCGCAGCCGCAACACGTCGAGCAGGGTGAGCACCAGTTCGTGGTAGGCGGGCCGGTCGGCGATCACGTCGGGGTGGTCGTGCACCAGCTCGCGTACCAGCGGGTGCAGGGTCACCACGTGCGCGACCGGCGACCACGCGGGCAACGACTCGATCACGCCGAGGTCGACCAGGGCGAAGTCGGCCAGCGACCGGAGCACCTCGCGCAGCCGGTCCTCGCCGATCTCACCGACCAGCCGGGACCCCGACAGCAGGGCCGGGTCCAGCAGGATCTGGTACGGGATGGGAGCGTCCCCCAGCGAGGCCAGCAGCCGCAGCACCGGGCGGGCCTGGGCCAGCCCCCGCCCGGCGAGCAGGTCCAGTGACATCTCCCAGGACTGCACGACCGGCCGTACCGCCCGGTCGAACGCCTGCGACACGGTACGGGTGGTGCCGGCGCCGGAGCGGCGGTCCAGGGCCTCCCGGTAGCCGTCGTAGGTGCGGATGGAGACCCCGGCCCCGCCCACCGGGATGCGGTTGGCCTCGGCGAGGTAGGTGCCCGCACCGCGCAGCGCCAGCGGATGCCCCTTCAGCCGGGTGGCCAGGCCGGTGGCCTGGGCGAGGCTGCCGGGCGCGTCGCCGGCGAGGTCGATCAGGACCTGGGCGGCGTCCGGTGGGGAGAGTTCCTTCACCGGGTGCATGGTGGACCAGTCGCCCCAGGTTTCCTGGCGGCCGTCGCGGGTGGTGACCAGGACCAGCCCGTTGCGGGTACGCGGCTGCCGGAACCAGCCGTTGCCCTCGGCGACCCGGCCGTCGAGCGGGGCCAGCAGGGACGGCTCGTCGGCGTTGTCGAAGATCAGCAGCCACGGCCGGTCCGACTCGTTGAGCAGCGTCCACACCAACTCCACCGGGCTGCGGGTCTTGCCCGCCCAGGCCAGGTCGAGCTGGCTCTCCGGGGCCTGGAGCTGGCCGGCGATCTCGCGCATGCCGGCGCTGACCCGGGCCGAGTCCTTCGCCGAGATCCACCAGACCAGCCGACCGCGTGCCTCCAGCCGGCGGGCCACCTCCAGCGCGGTGGCGCTCTTGCCGCAGCCGCCCAGGCCCCAGAGGATCTGGGCCGCCTCCTCGGCCGGGCGGGGCGTGCCGGCCGGCGGCTCGGCGGCCCGCAGGATCGTCTCGACCAGTTCGTCGCGGCCGCGCAACGGCAGCCGACCGGGGCGGGGCGGGGTGATGGAGAAACCGGCGTCCTGCACCGCGCCGGTCATCGTCGACCGGTGCCGGGGCCGGGGGCCACTGCGCGACCGGACCGGACCGGGCAGGGGAGGCAGGGCGACCGCATCGTTGCTGGCCGGGGCGGGCGGGTCTTGTGAACGGGACCGAGGGAACTCATCTGACCTCCCGGAGGGGCGGGACGACAGGGGTCATGGCACACGGGCCGAGCACGGCGAGGACAGCCCGTGGCGGTGATCCTTGCCCCAACCCTACCCGTCCGCAGCGGCGGCATCACTCCGAGTGGACCGCCCGGCCCGATCGTACGGGTCTTGTGGACGGGACGGCGGAAGGTGCCGACCGAGCAGTGGACGGCACGTCGTGAGCTGCCGGCCCTACGGGACGGTGGCAGGCCGGCGATACCGTGCCGGTCATGTCGACTGTGGAGCTGTTCGCGTGGCTGCCGGGACACGGGCACATCGACTGGGGGTCGGTGCCGGACTGGTTCGGTGGGCTCGGCACGGTGGGCACGCTGCTCTTCGGCGTGCTCAGCCTGCGCCGGGAGATCCGGGCCCGGCGGCGCGAGGACCGGGCGGCCCGCGCCCGGCAGGCGCGGCTGGTGTCGGCTTCGGCCCGGATCGAGGGGGGCGGGGTGCTCCGGGTGCGGGTCACCAACGACAGCGACGGGCCGGTCTTCGACCTGGCCGCCGACCCCCGGGTACGCGCCACCGACTCCGCCGACGAGGTCGTTGTCGGGGTCACCGCGCTGACCGGGCCGGTGGACCGGCTCAACGGCCGCAGCCAGGGTGAACTCTTCGTCACCGTCGACCGCTCGGTCGACCTGACCGGGTACGCCTCGGCCACCGTCGAGCTGCGCTTCACCGACCAGCAGGGCAACCGGTGGCGACGCCGGGGCGGGACGGAACCGGAGCTGGACCTGGGCGTCGAGCCGTCGAGCCGCCGGCTGCGGCTGCCCTGGCGGCGCGGCTGAGCGGCCGGTCGGCGCGCCGGTGAGCTGACGGCACGGCCCCCGGACCCTGTCCCCGGTCGGGGTCAGGCGGCCGGGGTGACCGCCGCCAGCCACCGCTGGGCCAGCACCGCGTGGCCGGACGGGGTCAGGTGCACCCCGTCGTCGGTCCACACCCGGTCGTCGACGTCGGCGGCGCGGAACACCGCCTCCACCGCGACCAGCGTCGCGTCGAACTCGGCGGCGAGCTTGCGCACCGCGTCGACCTTCGGGTCCAGGTCGTCGCGCCAGCGCCGCTGGGCGTCGTCGACCGGGATGAGGAACGGTTCCATCAGCACCAGCCGGACGTCGGGCAGCGCCTCCCGGGTGGTGGCGAGCAGGTGCCGGTAGTCGGTGGTGAACTCCTCGACCGTGGTCACCTCGTCGCTGCTGTACCGCCGCCAGGTGTCGTTGATCCCGATCAGCACCGACACGACCTGCGGGGCCATCGCCAGGCAGTCGTCCGCCCAGCGGGCCCGCAGGTCGCGTACCCGGTCACCGCCGATGCCCCGGTTGCGGAAGGTCACCCGGTGGCCCGGATGCCGTGCGGTGAACCAGGCGGCGGCCATCATCGCCCAGCCCACCCCCAGGTCGGCCTCGTCGGCGCGGTCCCGCCCGGCGTCGGTGATGCTGTCGCCGATGAACAACACCCGCCCCGCGCGGGGCAGTCCCACCGTCATCCGTCCGCTCCCCTGTCGTCGTCGCCCGTCATCATCCCCGGTGTCCGGCGAGGACACCACCCGGAATTGGGCGCTCGGTGGTGTCCTCGCGTGTCGCCCCCGGCGGACCCGGTAAGGTGATGCTCCGCATTCGACGTCCCATGGGGTGTCGCGCGAGCGTCAAGCAGCGGCGCGGTCCCCGGTCCATCCCGGGTGGCCGCACCTGCGGCCCCCTGGTGAGGACCGCTCGTCACGCGCTGCCGGGCCTACCGGCAGGTTTGCGCCGGTTCGCAAGGACGTCAGACGATATGCCGCAGTCACCACTGGACATCACCGAGGCTGTCCTCCGGTTGGGCGCCATCCGCCACGCCGAGATGGACCTCGACGCCGTCCTGTTCCGGATCGCCGAGGTGACCAGGGACAGCATCCCGGGAGCCGCCGAGGTCTCGGTGACCCTGGTCCACGGCACCGCGGCGCACACCGCTGCCCACACCGGTGACCTCGCGCTCCGCCTCGACCAGTGGCAGTACGAGCACGGTCGCGGCCCGTGCCTGGACGCGGCCACCACGGGCACCGTGCTGATCATCGCGGACATGACCGACGAGCGTCGCTGGCCGGAGTGGGCGGCGCGGGCCCGCACGACGGGGGTGCTCTCCTCGATGTCCCTCGGCCTGCCGATCCAGGAGGCGATGGTCGGCGCGCTGAACGTCTACGGCACCCGGCCGGACGCCTTCAGCCGGGTGGCCGACCCCGCCCGGACGTTCGCCGGCCACGCCGCGGTGGCCCTGGCCAACGCCCATCTCTACGACAGCACCGCCTCGCTGGCCGAGCAGATGCAGGAGGCCATGCGCAACCGCGCCGTGATCGAGCAGGCCAAGGGCATCATCATGGGCCAACGCCGGTGCACGGCCGACGAGGCGTTCGCCCTGCTGGCCCGGGTGTCACAGAACTCCAACCGTAAGCTGCGGGACGTGGCGGAGGCTCTGGTACAACAGGTCGTCGAGCCTGCGTCCGGTCAGCCCACCCGGCCGGACCAGTGACTCGCGGAAGCTGAGTGCGTCGGGCTGGTGGCCCGGCCGACGAGTGCGGCGGCGACGTCCCGCAGGCTGCGGTTGGTGTCCTGGGAGAGCCGGGCGAGAATGCCGAACGCCTCGTCGGCCGTGCACCGGCGTTGGCCCATGATGATGCCCTTCGCCTGCTCGATCACGGCCCGGCTCTCCATCGCCGCCCGCATCTGCTCGGCCAGCGAGGCGGTGCTGGCGTAGAGATGGGCGTTGGCCAGGGCCACCGCCGCGTACGCGGCGAAGGTCCGGGCCAGCTCGACCGATTCGGCGTCGAAGGCGCGCGGGGTGGGCCCGTAGAGGTTGAGGGCGCCGACCACCGCCTCCTGGATCGGCAGGCCGATGGCGAGCGTACTGCCGATGCCCCCGTCGACCGCCCGGGCTGCCCAGGCCGGCCAGCGTTCCTCGGTGGCGGTGTCGGACACGAGCAGGGTGTCGCCGGTGATGGCGGCGTCCAGACACGGCCCGTGGCCCTGCCGGTACTGCCACTCGTCGAGCAGGAGCGCGACGTCGCCGGTGACGGCGACGCTCTGCGGGCTGCCACCGCGCAGCAGGGTCACCGACACCTCGGCCACCCCGGGCAGGCTGCGCCGGGCCAGGTCGGCGATCAGCTGCAGCACCTCGTCCAGGCTGGCCTCGTCGAGTCGGATCCGACTGAGTTCGACCAGGGCGTCCTGCGGGCTCAGCGGGAGCGGTGCCATCGCGCGGTCCCTTCCCGGCGGGCGTCCCTCGCGCTACGGCGGGGGACGCGTGGTGGCGGCAGCGGTGTCGACCTTCGGCCACGGCGTCTGGTCCGGCTCGCCGGGCCGCCCCGAGGCACGACATCCGCACCTTACCCGCCGCCGGAGTGAACCGCCCGGCGTACCCGCTGGCGTCGTGGCCGCCGCGACCGGGGTGATCAGATCAGATAGGCCGGCGGCACCGCGTCGGTGAGCCACACGCCGTTGGCGCTGCGGTAGAAGGCGTGCCCGTCGCGGGCCATGGCCGCCGCGTCGACGGTCAGCACCACCACCGCGCCACCCCGGCGGGCCCCGACCCGCCGGGCCGTCGCCACGTCCGACGACAGGTGTACGTGGTGCCGACCGCCCCGGTGCAGCCCGGTGGCCCGGATCGAGCCGAGCGCGGTGGCCCCGGTGCCGTGGAAGAGCCGGGGCGGCGGCGGGGCGGCGGTCAACCCCAGGTCGACCGGGTACGAGTGGCCCTGGTTGGCCCGGATGCGCTCGACCCCGTCGGCGTCCCGGATCACCGCGAAGCGCTGCTTGTCGTTGCCGGTGACCACGGAGTCGAGGTCGGCCCGGTCGATCCGCAGGGCTGCCAGCAGGTCGACGACGGACACCCAGCCCCCCGGATCGGGGGTGAGGCCGAACCGGGCCGGTTGGTGCCGCAGCGCCAGCGAGATCCGCTTGCTGACCCGCACCAGCGTCTGGTGATCCATGTCGAGCATTGTCGGGTGGGCGGCGGGGACGCTCCACCGGTTATCCCGACCCGCCCGCCAGGGGGTCGCCGGGGCGGGCGGGTCGGGGGTCAGCGGACGGCGCGGATCGCCTCGGCCAGGCTGGTGGGACGGCGTCCGAGCAGCTTCTCCAGGTGCTCCACGGGCACGTACAGCGCACCCCGGGCGATGCCCCGGTCGGCGTCGGCCAGGGTGGCGGCGTACGGCTCGGGCAGCCCGGCCGAGACGAGCAGGTCGGTGTACGCCGGCACCGGCAGGTCGGTGTAGCGGACGTCCTGTCCACTCTGCCGGGACACCTCGGCGGCCAGCTCGGTCATGGTGAACGCCTCGCCGCCCAGCTCGTAGACCTGACCGGCGTGTCCCTCGGTGGTGAGCACCTCGGCGGCGGCCTCGGCGTAGTCGGCCCGGGTGGCGGCGCTGACCCGGCCGTCGCCGGCCGACCCGGCGACCCCGTGGGCCAGGTAGCTGGCCAGCTGACCGGTGTAGTTCTCCAGGTACCAGCTGTTGCGCAGCAGCACGTACGGCAGTCCGGAGGCGCGCAGTTCCTCCTCGGTGGCCCGGTGTTCGGCGGCCAGCAGCAGGTCGGAGGTGTCGGCGTGGGCGATGCTGGTGTAGACGACCAGACCGACGCCGGCCTGCCGGGCGGCCTCGATCACGTTGTGGTGCTGGGGCACCCGCTGGCCGACCTCGCTGCCGGAGACGAACATCAGCTTCTCGGCGTCGGTGAGGGCGGCGCGCAGCGAGTCGGGGTCGGTGTAGTCGGCCGCCCGGACCTCGACACCACGGTCGGCGAGGTCGGCGAGCCGGTCCACGGTGCGGCCGAGGGCCACGATCTGCCCGGCGGGTACGCCCCGGCGCAGCAGGGATTCGACGATCAGGCGGCCCAGGTGGCCGGTGGCCCCGGTGACGACGACGGACATGGCGCTCTCCTTCGGGTGGCGTGCTCTTGTCGTACGGGCCAACACGCAGGTGGGAGCCGATACTTCCCGACGGAGAGTAGGCACCTTGAAGTTTGTGACACACTGATGGAGAGTAAAGGGATGCGACCTGACCCGTTCCAGCGCGACTGCGGCAGCCGGCAGGTCATCGACCGGATCGGCGACCGGTGGAGCGTGCTGGTCGTGCTCACCCTCGCCGACGGCGAGCGGCGCTACGGCGAACTGGCCGGGCACATCGACGGGATCAGCCAGAAGATGCTCACCCAGACCCTGCGCGGGCTGGAGCGCGACGGCCTGGTCACCCGCACCGTGCACGCCAGCGTCCCGCCCCGGGTCGACTACGCCCTCACCGACCTGGGCCGCAGCCTGCTCGACCTGGTCTCCGGCCTGGAAGCCTGGGCCACCACCCACCTGGCCGAGGTGCAGGCGGCCCGGGTCCGCTACGACGCCGGGGTCCTACGCCGCCCGCCGGCCACCACGCGGCCCACCCGCCGGTAAGGGGCGGACGTGAGGGCCGTCATAACGGGTGGACGACCGGCCGGTCGCTGCTGCTAGATTTCGGGCAGGTCATGAGCGCCAGCGTCAAGCCCCGGCTCGCTGGCCGGCAACCCTCCGCCACGGTGGGGTGCTCCGGGTGAGGACCAGGCACCGGTGAACGGCCCGGTGCAAGCGTGGCCTGGTCACCCAGGTCGACACCGATCAGGGAGGACCCCGTGTCGCACCACCCACCCGCCCCACCCGGCGACGGCGTGACCCGCACGCCCCGGCCCGGCGTACGGTCCGTCGGCGTTCGGCTGGTCAGACGCCGGCACGTCGACCTCATGCGGGTGCACAGCGACTCCTGTCGCCCCCGCTAGTCGACTCCCTTTCCCGTAACACCTCCAGCGGGGTGCCCGGTGGGCATCCCGTCGGCGGCGCGCGTCCGCCGCCCGATCCCATTCCGGAGAAACCCGTGCGATTCCTTCCTGCCCTGCCCACACCTCGACCGACCCGTGCCCTCCTGACCCGGGTCGCCGCGCTCGGCGTCGCCGCCCTGCTCGCCGGCACCGCGCTGACCGCCTGCGGCGGTGACTCCGAGCCGGCCGACAACCCGTACGGCCTGCTCCAGCCGGGGGTGCTGCGCGCCGGCACGCTCACCGACGCCCCACCGAACGTCTACCTCAAGGACGGCAGGTTCACCGGCTTCGACAACGACCTGCTCGTCGCCGTCGCCGACCGGGTCGGGTTGAAGGTCGAGTTCGTCGGCACCGACTTCTCGGCGCTGCTCTCCCAGGTCAACAACCGCAAGTTCGACGTCGGCAGTTCCTCGATCACCGTCACCGAGGCCCGCCGCAAGACCGTCGACTTCGGCAACGGGTACGACTTCGGCTACTTCGGCCTCGACGTGCCGGCCGGCTCCCCGCTCACCGGCTTCGACCAGCTCGCCGGCAAGCGGGTGGTGGTCGTGCAGGGCACCGTGCAGGACGACTACGCCACCTCGCGCAAGCTCGACCCGGTGCGGGTGCCCGACTACAACGGGGCGATCAACCAGCTCAAGGCCGGCACCGCCGACGCCTGGATCGCCCCGGCCGAGATCGGCGAGAAATCGGCCGCCGACAGCAACGGCAAGATCACGGTGGCGGCCACGGAACTGAGCCCCGCCCCCACCGCGTACGCCGTCGCCAGGGGCAACGACGCGCTGCGCGAGGCGCTGAACAAGGGCCTCGACGAGGTCATCGCCGACGGCACCTGGACCCGGCTCCAGCAGCAGTACTACCCGGGGCGGCCGATCCCGGCCGGCTTCACCCCCGGCAGCGGCGACGTCACCGCCCCGGGCGCGGCGACGCCGTCGGCGTCGGCCACCTCCTGACGGTACGACCAGACCAGCGAGCGGGGCGGTAGGAGAAACACGATGGATCCGTTGAGCACCCTGTGGGAGACCTTCTTCGACGGGGACTCCATGCGCGAGGCGTTGCCCGAGATGTTGACCGTCGGGCTGCCCAACACGCTGATCCTGGCGGTCTCCGCCGCCCTGCTCGGCTCGGTGCTGGGCATGGCGCTGGCCGTGGCGGGCATCTCCCGTACCCGCTGGTTGCGGTGGCCGGCCCGGGTCTACACCGACGTGTTCCGGGGCCTGCCGGCCGCCGCCACCATCCTGCTGATCGGTGTCGGCCTGGCCCCGCTCGGCATGCAGGTGTGGGGCCCCAACCCGTACCCGCTGGGCATCCTCGCGCTGTCGCTGATCGCCGCCGCGTACATCGGGGAGATCTTCCGCTCCGGCATCCAGAGCGTGGAGGCGGCGCAACTGGAGGGGGCCCGCGCGCTCGGGTTCTCCTGGGCTGAGGCGATGCGCCTGGTCATCGTCCCGCAGGGGGTACGCCGGGTGCTGCCGGCCTGGGTGAACCAGCTGATCGCGCTGATCAAGGACTCCAGCCTGGTCTACTTCCTCGGCCTGCTGGCCAGCCAGCGGGAACTGTTCCGGATCGGGCAGGACTACGCGGCCAACACCGGCAACCAGTCGGCGCTGCTGCTGGCCGGCCTGTGCTACCTGCTGCTGACCGTGCCGCTGACGCACGCGGTCAACGCCATCGACCGGCGGCTGCGCCGGGGCCGGGCGGTCACCGTCGACCCCGACGACGACGGCGGGCTGGCCCTGGCCGGCGGGACCGCCCTGCCGCAACCGCGTTCCGACCGGGAGGACCCCCGATGACCGCCGGCACCGTGACCACCACCCCGGTCAGCCTCGCCGTCCGCGACGTGCACCTGGCCTTCGGGGCGAACCGGGTGCTGCGCGGCGTCGACCTGGACGTCGCCCGGGGCGCGACGGCCTGCGTCATCGGCCCGTCCGGCTCCGGCAAGTCCACCCTGCTGCGCACCGTCAACCGGCTGATCGAACCGGACGCCGGTGACGTCCTGCTCGACGGGCGCAGCGTGCTGCGCGACGACCCGGACGCCCTGCGGCAGCGGGTCGGCATGGTCTTCCAGCAGTTCAACCTGTTCCCGCACATGACGGTGCTGCGCAACATCACCCTGGCGTTGCGCAGGCTCAAGAAGCTGCCCGAGGAGGAGGCGGTCGCGCTGGCCCGGACCCAGTTGGCGCTGGTCGGCCTCGCCGCCAAGGCCGACTCCCGGCCCGCCCACCTCTCCGGCGGGCAGCAGCAGCGGGTCGCCATCGCCCGTGCGCTGGCCCTGCAACCCCAGGTGATGCTCTTCGACGAGGCCACCTCGGCGCTGGACCCGGAACTGGTCAAGGGGGTGCTCGGGGTGATGGCCGACCTTGCCGCCGGGGGCATGACGATGGTGGTGGTCACCCACGAGATGGGCTTCGCCCGCTCGGTCGCCGACACCGTCGCGTTCATGGACCACGGCGTCGTGTTGGAGGCCGGCGCACCGGAGGCGGTCTTCGAGACGCCGCAGCACCCCCGGCTGCGCCGCTTCCTGTCCCAGGTGCTGTGAGCACGCCGGCCGGCGACCGGAGCACCCGCTCCGGTCGCCGGCTCGGATCAGGGGGTGGTGAACAGCGCCATCCCGGTGGGAGCGGAGCGGGTCCCCATGTAGATCTGGGGGTTGCCAAAGCGGTCGAGGGAGGCGCTGAACTTCACCGTCATCGAGTACGAGCGCGAGCACGGGAAGCCCACCCGTGGTGTGCAGGTGCTGGCTGCGATCTTGCCGGTCCAGTACCTGGTCGACGAGCCGATCGAGTCGGTCGGGATCGACACCCCGTCGATGAAGAATCCGAGATTCTTGCCCGTCGAGTTGACCTGTGCGGTGCCGACGGAGGCGGCCCAGGCTGACGGGGCCTGATTGCTGCACGCGGTGAAGTGGAAGTCCACCTGGCCGTAACGCACGTTCGAGATGCCGGAACCCGGATAGACCGAAAAGGTCGGAGAGGTGCACGCAGCCTGCGCCACCGCCGGGGCCACCACTACCGCCGCCGCAACCGCAGGAACGATAGCGAGCATTCGGGCCACGCGACGCCTGGACATCAGTTTTCCGTTCATGGTGACTTCCTCCGCCACTATTCGTGGACGCCATCGCCGGTTTACGGTCGTACGCCCGCCAGCCGGCCGGTGGCGTCAAGTCCGATGGACACCAAAGGTCTATCGGTACGGCAGTCGTGGAATCTACGGCGCGATCGGACGCACACTCTGTGTGTGCCCAGGAGCAGCAGAGTCCGGTCAAACCCTTGGCTCGAAACGCCGGACGCGGGGCGGGTACGGCGATAACCGCCCGCACCAGCGCCAATCGGGCAGGATTGGCGCGGCTGGCGGGGTCGGGCACGGTCCCGGTGCACCCCGCCGCGCTTGACAGGGCGCAGGCGCCCGGGTTGCATGGGGTGCACGAACGACCAGAAATGGAACTGGCGTACGTGACACATCGCGTTCACACGGGGGTTAGCGCGTGAAATTCGAATATCTTCGCAACCTGGACAAATTGTTCTCCCACCGTTGGGAGGCACTCGTTATCCTCTGCCTCGCGGATCAGCCCGCACGATTCAGCGAATTAGCGCGCGCCACTGTCGAAAAGGCCGGGGTCCGACTGCCGGACGGGAACATCACCCGCTCCCTGGACCGGCTGCGACGAAAAGGCTTGGTGGGTGTACGGGAGGACGATCGGCACCGGGCCTACGAACTGACCGGCAGCGGCCAACGGCGGGCATCCGAACTGAGGTTCTTGTTGGAGGCGCTGGAGGACCGCGAACACGACGATCGGGTCGGCACAACTCCGCGTTGATCTCGCCCTACGGATCGGGCCCCCGACGGCAACACCGTCAGGGGCCCGCGACGGCTACGCCGTCAGGTCATGTCGTCGTAGCGGCGGTCGATCGGTTTGGGCGGCGCCACCGGCTCGGAGGCGTGCACCGGCTCGGACAACTCCAGCTCCGGCGTGGCCACCACCGGATCGTCGTCCAACTCCAGCGGCGACACCTCGTCGTCGCTCAGCCCCGCGTAGGAGCCGTCGCGCCGCTTCCTGCGCCGGTCGTTGACGAAGGCCACCCCGACCGCGACGAAGTACAGCAGGGACAGCGAGAGGGCCAGCAGGGTCATGCCGAACGGGCCCGGGTCCGGAGTGGCGATCGCGGCGAAGGCGAAGCAGATGAAGATGACCGCCCGCCACCAGCTCAGCAGGCGCTTCGCGCTCGCCACACCGGTGAAGTTGAGCATCAACAGGATCAGCGGGAACTCGAACGCCACCCCGAACAACAGGATCATGTTCGTGACGAACGAGATGTAGCGGGTCACCTCGAGCTGGGTCGACAGCCCGGTGACACCGGACTCCATCAGGAACGCGAGACCCTTGTCCACCACCAGGTAGGCCAGGACCGCCCCGGCGGCGAACAGCGGCGCCGCGATCGACACGAAGACGTACGCCCACTTGCGTTCGTGCCGGTGCAGACCGGGCGCGATGAACGCCCACAGCTGGTAGAGCCAGACCGGCGCGCCGACGATCAGGCCGATCCAGAGTGCCAGCTTCAGCTTGAGGATGAAGCCGTCCGCCGGTGACAACTGGAGGAACTGCTGGCACTCCCCCGACGCGTCGAGGGCACCGGGCAGCTGGCAGTACGGCTCCTTGAGCAGATCGAACGCGGGCTGTGCGAGCCAGAAACCCACGATCAGACCCACCACGATCGCCAGCGAGGCGCGGAACAGCCGGTTGCGCAGCTCGCGGACATGCTCCATGAGCGTCATGGAACCGTCGGAGGCCCGTTCGAAGGTGCTGGGGCCGCGTTTACGGAGCGCGAAGGCCACGGTGATCGGGCCCTTCGGTCAGTTGTCGCGGACGCGCTGCACCGGGTCGACCGGCGGGGCGACCGGCTGCTGCGGAGCCTGCGGCGGGGCGTACTGCTGCTGGGGCTGCGGCGCGTACGGCTGCTGCTGCACGGGCTGCTGCTGGGGCGGCAGCGGCTGGTAGCCGGCCTGCGCGTCGGCCTTCTCGGCCAGGTCGCGGTCGTCGTCGGCCAGGCTCTTGGTCTCCGCCTTGATGATCCGCAACGAACGGCCGAGCGAGCGGGCCGCGTCGGGGAGCCGCTTCGCGCCGAACAGCAGGATCAGCACGACCACGAGTACGGCGATGTGCCACGGCTTGAGGGCACCCATGGGAAGCTCCAGTCGCTCTGTGTCGAAGGGTGTGTCGGAGCCCATCGTACGTGCGTGACGGGCTGCTGCCACCCGCCGGGCCACCGCTGATGCGGCCCGGCCGGTGAAGTCTTGACCACCTGCGAGCGTCCCGTCAACCACCTGGACGGGTGCAGAGCTGCGTGAAACGGACTCCGGACGGGCACCGGGCGGGCGGCCCACCGACCGCCGTCGATCACTTGCCGCGCTTGGCCTTGATCAGTTCGAGCCGCTGCTGGGTCGTCTCGGTCTGCCGCTGGAGCGCTTCGGCCCGCTCCTGCAACGCCTCGGCGCTGTGCCGCAGCGTCTCGGCGTCGGCCTGGCGACGCTGCAACGCCACCGCCGCCCGGCGTAGCCGGGGCAGTCGCACCAGCACCGGACGGACCGCCAGGGCCAACACGACAAGCGCGAACAGCAGCACCGCCAGAACGATCCACTTCACCACGGCGGTCAGCCTACCGGGACGTCACCGCGCCCGCCGGGCCGGCCGAGGCCGCCGGGCGTCGCGTACGCCTCCAACGCGGCGGTGGCCTGGGCGCGTACCTGGGTGGCCAGCTCGACCGGGGCGAGGACGGTGACGTCCGGGCCCAGCCCGAGCACGAAGCGGCGGGCCCAGTCGAGATCGGTCACCCGCAGCGACACCAGCCAGTGGTCGCCGTCGACCTCGACCCGCTCACACGGGTAGTACTCGGTGATCCACCGCTCCCCCCGGCCGATCCGCAGGGTGATCAGCGGCAGGTCCGGTGACGGCTGGAACACCCCCTGCCGCAGGTCGTGCGGGCGGGCCTGCGGCGGCACGACGGCCGGCTCGTCCAGCTCGACGACCGCGTCGATCCGGTCGGCCCGGAACAACCGGACCGCCTCGGCGCGGCGGCACCACGCCTCGACGTACGCCCGGCCGTCGACCATGAGCATCCGCAGCGGGTCGATGACGCGGTCGGTGCTCTCGTCCCGGGCGGCGGTGTAGTAGGTGATCCGCAGCGCCCGCCGCCGCTCGACCGCGGCCCGCAGTTCCTGCACCCGCTGGCTCTCGCCGGGCAGCCGGACGGCCACCGGGGCGCCGACCAGGTCACCGGCCGCGTTCTCGATCTTGGCCAGGGCCCGCTCGACGGCCTCCCGGTTGGCCACCCCGGGCGTCTCGGCGAGCATCCGCAGCGCCACCACCAGGGCCAGCGCCTCGTCCGGGGTGAGCCGCAGCGGCCGGTCGATGCCGGCGTCGTAGGTGATGGTCACCCGGTCACCGTCGAAGGCCATGTCGATCAGGTCACCCGGGCCGTAACCGGGCAGCCCGCAGACCCAGAGCAGCTCCAGGTCCTCGCGCAGCTGCCGTTCGGTGACGCCCAGGTCGCCGGCCGCCTCGGCGATCTCGATGCCCGGCCGGGCCAGCAGGTAGGGCACCAGGTTCAGCAGCCGGGCCAGCCGGTCGGCGGAGGTGCGCGCGGCGGGGCGGGTCACCGGGCACCCCCGGCCACGGCCAGCTCGTCGTGCCGGGCGGCGATCTCCTTGAGCCGTTGGATCACCGCGTCACGTACCTCGGGTGGGTCCAGGACCCGGACGTCCGGGCCGTAGCCGACGAGCTGGCCGGCCAGCGACTCCGGATCGGCGTAGGGCAGCACCAGCCGGTCGCCGTCGGGGCCGGGCACGCTCTGCACCGCCCACCGGCGCAGCCCGGCGGCCCGCCCGGGGGCGGCCAGCACGGTCGCCCGGCCGGTCCGCTCGACCGGCCCGGACCAGGTGGCCACGTGCGAGATCAGGTCGACGCCGGCCGGTGGCTCGTAGCCGCCGGGGGCACCGGTGGCCCGGACCGCGCCGGTCACCCGGGACAGCCGGAAGCAGCGGGTCGCCGCCCGGTCCCGGTCGTGGCCCACGACGTACCAGCGGCCCCGCCAGCAGACCACGCCCCACGGCTGCAACCGGCGGCGGGTCGGCGCGTCCCGGTCGGGCACCCGGTAGTCGAAGGTGACCTCGCGGCGGTCCCGGGCGGCGGCGGTGAGCGGGGCGAACGACGGGTCGACGGTGACCATCGGCTCCAGCCCCAGGGTGGCCTGCGGGTCGACGTCGACGCCGGCCGCGCGCAGCTTGGCCAGCCCCGAGGAGGCGGCGGCGGCCAGCCCGGCGTGCTGCCACAGCCGGGCGGCGATGCCCACCGCGGCGGCCTCGTCCGGTTCGAGCGGGATGTCGGGCAGGGCGTACTCCCGGTGGGCGATCCGGTAACCGGGTTCGGCGTCGAACACGCTGGCCGTCCCGGTCTCCAGCGGCACCCCCAGCTCGCGCAGTTCCGCCTTGTCCCGCTCGAACTTGCGCTGGAACGCCTCGTGTTCCCGGGCGTCGTCCGGATCGTGCTCGTAGCCGGGCACGGTCGCGGCGATCTGCGCGGCGGTCAGGAACCGCCTGGTGGACAGCAGACAGATCACCAGGTTGACCAGGCGTTCGGTACGACTCCGCGACACGGGGTGAACGCTAGCAGCCCGGGCGGGATACCCGTGCACCCGCGCGGGGTGTGGCGTGACGGACAGCCCGCCGCCCAGCGGGGGCGGCCCGGCGGACTTACGGTGACCGCATGGCGGAGGCCGAAGTCAAGAGCGAGAGCGTCGGCACGGTCGTGGTGGCGGGGGCGGCGAACCTCGCCATCGCGGTGGCGAAGCTGGTCGCCGGGATCATCTCCGGCTCGGCGGCGATGCTCTCCGAGGCGGCCCACTCGGTCGCCGACACCACCACCGAGGTGCTGCTCTACCTCGCGCTGCGCCGGGGCGCCCGGCCCGCCGACGTCCGGCACCCGTTCGGGTACGGCAAGGAGAGCTACGTCTGGGCGTTCCTGGCCGCGCTGTTCACCTTCGTGGCCGGTGCCGGCTTCGCCATCACCCACGGTGTGACCACCATCCTGGTCCACGAGCACAGCGGCGACTACCTGATCTCGTACGTGGTGCTGGCGGTCTCCTTCGCCATCGAGTCGGTGTCGCTTACCCGCGCGGTACGCCAGGTGCGCGGCGAGTCCCGCCGCTGGGGGACCACCCCGCGCCGGTTCCTGCGGCTGACCGCCGACACCACCGTCAAGGCGGTGTTCCTGGAGGACAGCGCCGCCCTGATCGGCCTGCTCATCGCCGGGGTCGGGCTGGGCCTGTCGCAGTGGACCGGCGACGAGCTGTTCGACGGCATCGCCTCGATCCTGATCGGCCTGCTGCTGCTCGTGGTCGCCGCCATCCTGGCCAAGAGCAACATTTCGCTGCTGGTCGGCCGGGCGGTGCCCGAGCGGCTGCACCACGAGATCGAACGCGAGCTGGCCGACCTGCCGACGGTGGACCGGGTCGACACCCTGCTGACCATGCAGCTCGGCCCGGACGACATCCTGGTGGCCGCCAAGGTCGACTTCCGGGACGAGGCGACCGGGGCCGACATCGAGGCCGCCGCCGACGAGGCCGAACGGCGGCTCACCGACCGCTACCCGGAGATCGGGTACGTCTTCCTCGACCCCACCCGGTCGCTGCCCGGCGCGGCCGGCCGCCACGCCCGGCGTACCCAGGAGGAGCCCGGCCCGGTGGGCGACGCCCCGCTCGGCACGGCGTACCCCGGCCCGGTCGCCGACGCGCGCCCGACCGGTGGGCCGTCCGATCAGGAGGCCGACGGGCGGGACTGACCGGCGGCGGCCCCGCACGCGGCCGGCCGGGCGGTCGGCGATAGCGTGCCGGGCATGGTGCGATGGCGGTCCGGGACGGTCACGGCGGTTCGGCGACGGTGGGCCGGCGCGGTGGAACTCGACGTCGCCCTGCCCGACGGGGCCACCATGCGCGCGCTGGCCTACCCGGAGCTGGTCGGGGACCCCGTCCCCGGCGACCGGGTGCTGCTCAACGCCGGCGCGCTGCTGATGGGCCTCGGCACCGGCGGGTACGCCCTGGTGGTCGCCCTGCCCGACCGGCTGCCCGCCGACCCGCCGCAGGCCGGCGACAGCCGCGACGCCGGTCACCTGGTCAAGGCCCGGTACACCCCGTTGCAGCCGATCATGCTCGGGGTCGACGAGGAGGCGTCGCCGCACCACGCGCTGCTCGCCGCCGTCGACAGCCTGGACGGGCTGCCGGTGGTCACCGCCGACCTGCACTCCGCCCTGCCGGCGGTCCTCGCCGGCATCCACGCCGACGCCCCCCGGGCCCGGGTGGCGTACCTGCTCACCGACGGTGGCGCGCTGCCGGCCTGGTTCTCCCGCACCCTCGACGGGCTGCGCGACGCGCTGGTCGGGACGGTCAGCGTCGGGCAGGCGTTCGGCGGGGATCTGGAGGCGGCCACCCTGCACACCGGTCTGCTGGCCGCCCGGCACGTGCTCCGCGCCGACGTGGCGATCGTCGCGCAGGGGCCGGGCAACCTGGGCACCGGCACCCGGTGGGGTTTCTCCGGCGTCGCCGTCGGCGAGGCGGTCAACGCGGTGGCGGTGCTGGGCGGCCGGCCGGTCGGTTCGCTGCGGATCTCCGACGCCGACGCCCGACCCCGGCACCAGGGGGTGTCGCACCACAGCCTCACCGCGTACGGCCGGGTGGCGCTGGCCCCGGCGGAGCTGGTGGTGCCGGACGGCCTGCCGACGGAGCTTGCGGCCCGGGTGGACGCCGCGCTGGCCCCGCTGGCCGCCCGGCACACCCTGGTCCGGGTGAACACCACCGGCCTGGACGCCGCGCTGCGCGCCCTGCCGGTGCGGCTGTCCACGATGGGTCGTGGGCTGGACGCCGACCACGCCTACTTCCTGGCGGCGGCCGCCGCCGGCCGGCACGCCGCCGCCCTGGCCGGCTGACCGGTCGGCGGCACCGTCCACCCGGGGCGGTGGACCAGCGGTCAGGCCGTGTAGCCGTGCTCGACGATCCGCGCGGCGGTCGCCTCGTAGCCCTCGCCGTCGGGGGCGTAGGTGCCCAGGCCGTCGACGTAGCGGTTGAACATGCAGAACGCGGCGGCGATCAGCACCGCGTCGTGGATCTCCAGGTCGGTGGCGCCCTCGGCACGGGCCGCGTCGACCAGTTCGGTGGTGACCTGCCGCCCGCCGGCCTGGACCGCCGCGCCGATGCGCAGCAGGGCGCGCAGCTTCGCGCTGATCGGCGCGGTGTCCGGGTCGGCCCGCACCTGGTCGACCAGGGTCATCCCGGTGGGCAGTTGGGCGGCGGCGAACGCCGAGTGGGAGGCGCAGCAGAACCGGCACTCGTTGAGCCCGGAGACGTAGGCGGCGATCAGTTCCCGCTCGCCCGGCGTCAGCGTCGGGTGCGGGGTGCGCAACAGCACCTCGGCCAGCTCGTTCAGCGGCTTCGCGGTCTCCGGCCGGTAGCGCATCGGCCCGGTGATCCCCGGGAACGCCTTCTCGTCGAGACCCAGATCGATGTGCGCCACCGGCACCCCCTGACTCGTCGGCCACCCCCGACGGGCCGCCGTCGCACCAGGGTGCCAGCACCGGTGGGCCGGCTCATCTTCCCGATTGCTCAATCGGGCCGTGTCGGCCCGACGGGCGGTGTGCGGCGCGGACCGCGGCGGCCGGTGGGGGCGTCAGCCGACCAGGAAGATCAACGCGAGCCAGCCGACCACGATGACGACCAGCGCCACGGTCAGCACCCAGGTCGGCACGGTGTACTCGCCCCGACGGTTACGGGCGATCTCGTCGCGGATCTTCGCCCGACGGCGGTCGATCCAGTTGAGCCGCTGGGTGTCGCCGCGCTCGCGGTCGGCGGGTTCGGAATCGTTCATCGCCCCGCCAGCGTACCGGTGGGCCGGCGGCCGTCACCGACCGCCGGCCCCCTGGTCACATGCTCGCGATCAACCGCTCCACCCGCTCGTCGTACGCCCGGAAGGGGTCCTTGCAGAGCACGGTGCGCTGTGCCTGGTCGTTGAGCTTCAGGTGCACCCAGTCGACGGTGAAGTCGCGCCGCTTCTCCTGGGCGTGCCGGATGAACTCGCCGCGCAGCCGGGCCCGGGTGGTCTGCGGCGGGGTCTCCTTGGCCTCGAAGATCTCCGGATCGGTGGCCACCCGGTCCACCTGGCCGCGCCGTTCCAGCAGCCCGTACAGGCCCCGGCCCCGGCGCAGGTCGTGGTAGGCGAGGTCCATCTGCGCCACCCGGGGGTGCGACAGCGGCAGGTCGTGCTTGCGCTGGTAGCGCTCGATCAGCCGGAGCTTGCTCACCCAGTCGATCTCCCGGGCCACCGGGTCCAGGTTGCCGCTCTCCACCGCGTTCAGCACCCGGCCCCACAGCTCCACCACCCGCTTGGCGGTCTGGTCGCCGCCCCGACGCTCCACGAACTCGGTGGCCCGCGCCAGGTACTCCTGCTGGATCTCCAGGGCGCTGACCTCCTTGCCGGAGGCGAGGCGCACCTTGCGCCGGCCGGTGATGTCGTGCGACACCTCCCGGATGGCCCGGATCGGGTTCTCCAGCGACAGGTCGCGCATCACCACGCCCGCCTCGATCATCCGCAGCACGATGTCGGCCGAGCCGACCTTGAGCAGCGTGGTGACCTCGTTCATGTTGGAGTCACCGACGATGACGTGCAGCCGGCGGTAGCGTTCGGCGTCGGCGTGCGGCTCGTCGCGGGTGTTGATGATCGGCCGGCTGCGGGTGGTTGCCGAGGAGACGCCCTCCCAGATGTGCTCGGCCCGCTGGGACAGGCAGTAGACCGCCCCGCGCGGGGTCTGCAACACCTTGCCGGCGCCGCAGATCAACTGCCTGGTGACCAGGAACGGGATGAGCACGTCGGCGAGCCGACCGAACTCACCGTGCCGGGACACCAGGTAGTTCTCGTGGCAGCCGTACGAGTTGCCGGCCGAGTCGGTGTTGTTCTTGAACAGGTAGATCTCACCCGCGATGCCCTCGTCGTGCAGCCGCTTCTCCGCATCGACGAGCAGGCCCTCCAGGATGCGCTCACCGGCCCGGTCGTGGGCGACCAGGTCGGTGACCGAGTCGCACTCCGGAGTGGCGTACTCCGGGTGCGACCCGACGTCCAGGTAGAGCCGGGCCCCGTTGCGCAGGAACACGTTGCTCGACCGGCCCCACGACACCACCCGGCGGAACAGGTACCGGGCGACCTCGTCTGGGGACAGCCGTCGCTGCCCGCGATAGGTGCAGGTGACGCCGTACTCGGTCTCGAGGCCGAAGATTCGCCGCTCCATGATGTGACACTAGCCGCCCGGAGGGTCGGTTCGTCACTGTCACAGCACAGGTCGTGTGCTCCGGTCGATCAGATCCCGTCGGTGTACGGCATCCCGTCCGGCCCCAGACCGGCCACGAACTCCCGGCAGGCGGCGTAGTCCGGCAGCGTTCCCGCCGCCCGGACCTGCGCGAACGTCGGTGCCGCCGCGTCCCGGGCGGACAGTTGCGGCACCTGCGCCGGCCACTCGATGCCCAACTCCGGGTCGAGCGGGTGCACCGCGTGCTCCCCGGTCGGGTTGTAGGTGGTCGAGCAGAGGTAGCTCAGGGTCGCGTCGTCGGTCAACGCGCAGAAGCCGTGCCCCAGGCCCTCGGCCAGGTAGACCGCCCGCCGGTCGGTGTCGTCCAGCCGGACGCCCTCCCAGCGGCCGAAGGTCGGCGAACCGGTCCGCAGGTCCACCACCACGTCGAGCACCGCGCCCCGTACGCAGGTGACGTACTTGGCCTGGCCGGGCGGGACGTCGGCGAAGTGGATGCCGCGCACCACGCCCCGGCCGGAGATCGACAGGTTGGCCTGGGCAAGCCGCAGCGGATGGCCGACCGCCTCGGCGAGCTGGTCGAACCGGTACCACTCCATGAACAGGCCACGCGGGTCACCGTGCTGCTGCGGGGTGACCTCCCAGGCGCCCTCGATGCTCAGCGGACGAATCTTCACCGCGCCCCCTCCGTTCCCGGCTGTGCCGCTCGCAGCACCGCCTCGTCGTGCTTGTCGGCCAGCAGACCGAGCAGGTAGTCACCGTAACCGCTCTTGGTCAGCGGCTCGGCCAGCGCGCGGAGCCGGGCGTCGTCGATCAGGCCGGCCCGCCAGCAGACCTCCTCGACGCAGCCGATCTTCATGCCCTGCCGTTCCTCGATCACCCGGACGAACTCGCCGGCCTGCATCATCGAGGTGAAGGTGCCGGTGTCCAGCCAGGCGGTGCCCCGGTCCAGCACGGTCACCGACAGCTCCCCGGCCTCCCGGTACGCCTCGTTGACCGCGGTGATCTCCAACTCGCCCCGGGCGCTCGGGGTGAGCTTGCCGGCGATCTCGACCACCCGGTTGTCGTAGAAGTACAGGCCCGGCACCGCGTAGCGGGACTTCGGCCGGGCCGGCTTCTCCTCGATCGACAACACCCGGCCGTCGGCGTCGAAGTCGACCACCCCGTACGCCTGCGGGTTGGCCACCGGGTAGGCGAAGACCCGCCCGCCGACCAGGTCGCCGTTGTCGGCCAACTGCCGGCCGAGGCCGACGCCGTGGAAGATGTTGTCGCCCAGCACCAGCGCCACCGAGTCGTCGCCGATGAAGTCCGCGCCGAGGACGAACGCCTGCGCGATGCCCTCCGGGCGGGCCTGGGCGACGTACTCCAGGCGCAGCCCCCACTGGCCGCCGTCGCCGAGCAGCCGCTGGAACTGGTCCTGGTCCTCCGGGGTGGTGATCACCAGGATCTCCCGCACCCCGGACATCACCAGCGTCGACAGCGGGTAGTAGACCATCGGCTTGTCGAAGATCGGCATCAGCTGCTTGGACACCGCCCGGGTGATCGGCCACAGCCGGGACCCGGTGCCACCAGCGAGAAGGATTCCACGCACCGGGGGAGCCTACCGGGACCGACGCGAACCGGACACCGGGGTCGCGGTCCCCGGAGCGGCGGGCCGATGCGCGTACACTTCCGTCCCCGTGAGGATTCTCGTCACCGGCGGAGCCGGATTCATCGGGTCGGAGTACGTACGGATGCTGCTGGGCGTGCCCGGCGGCGACGCGTCCGGGGTGCCCGCCGTCGAGCCTGCCACGGTGACCGTGCTGGACAAGCTGACCTACTCCGGCAACCTGGACAACCTCGCCCCGGTGCGCGAGGACCCCCGGCTGCGGTTCGTCCGGGGCGACATCTGCGACCCGGCGACGGTCGACGAGGTCGTCGCCGGCCAGGACGTGATCGTGCACTTCGCCGCCGAGTCGCACGTCGACCGCTCGATCGCCGGCGCCGCGCCGTTCGTCACCACCAACGTGCTGGGCACCCAGACCCTGCTGGACGCGGCGCTGCGGCACGGCACCGGCCGGTTCGTGCACGTCTCCACCGACGAGGTGTACGGCTCGATCGACGAGGGGTCCTGGACGGAGACCTGGCCGTTGGCCCCGAACTCGCCGTACTCGGCCTCCAAGGCCGGCTCGGACCTGCTGGCGCTGGCCTACCACCGGACCCACGGGATGGACGTGGTGGTGACCCGCTGCTCCAACAACTACGGGCCGTACCAGTATCCGGAGAAGGTCGTCCCGCTGTTCGTCACCAACCTGCTCGACGGGGGCACGGTGCCGCTCTACGGCGACGGCGGCAACGTGCGGGACTGGCTGCACGTGCACGACCACTGCCGGGGCATCGCGATGGTGGCGCACGCCGGCCGCTCCGGCGAGGTCTACCACATCGGTGGTGGCACGGAGCTGAGCAACAAGGAGCTGACCGGGCGGCTGTTGGAGGCGTGCGACGCCGGTTGGGACCGGGTCGTCCCGGTCACCGACCGCAAGGGCCACGACCGCCGCTACTCGCTGGACATCAGCAAGATCAACACCGAGCTGGGGTACGCCCCGAGCATCGACCTCGACGAGGGCCTGGCCCGGACCGTCGCCTGGTACCGGGACAACCGGGCCTGGTGGGAGCCGCTGAAGACGGCGTCGGGCGCATGACCCGGATCCTCGTCACCGGCGCGGGCGGCATGCTCGGCCGGGACCTGTGCGACGTGCTGTCCACCCGGGGCGACCTCAAGGTGACCGCCACCACCCGCGCCGACCTCGACCTCACCGACGCCGACGCGGTCCGGGCCGCCGTCGCCGGGCAGGACGTGGTGCTCAACGCCGCCGGGTGGACCGACGTTGACGGCGCGGAACGCGACGAGGCGGCGGCGACCGCGATCAACGGCGACGCGGTGGCCCACCTCGCCCGCGCCTGCGCCCACACCGGCGCGCGCCTGGTGCACGTCTCCACCGACTACGTCTTCGCCGGCGACGCGGACACCCCGTACGCCGAGGACGCCCCCACCGACCCGATCAACGCGTACGGCCGCAGCAAGCTCGCCGGGGAGCGGGCCATGGTCCGATTCCTCCCCGAAACCGGCTACGTGGTACGGACCGCCTGGCTCTACGGGGCGCACGGGCGCAACTTCGTCACCACCATGATCGGCCTGGCCGCCACCCGGGACCACCTCGACGTGGTCGACGACCAGCAGGGCCAACCCACCTGGTCGTACGCGCTGGCCCGGCACCTGGTGGCGCTCGCCGACGCGGCCCTGGCCGGCCGTGCCCCCGCCGGGATCTACCACGGCACCTGCACCGGCCGGACCACCTGGTACGGACTGGCCCGCGCCGCCTTCGCGCTGGCCGGCCTCGACCCGGACCGGGTCCGACCCACCACCAGCGACCGGTTTCCCCGTCCGGCCGCCCGACCCGCGTACAGTGTGCTAGGGCACGACCGGTGGGCCGAGGCCGGCCTGCCCCCGCTGCCGGACTGGCGCGACACGCTGTCCGACGCCTTCGCCTCCCCGACTGCACCCGCCCCGTGGAAGGTCGCATGAAGCTCACCCTCGTCACCGGTCTGACCGGCCTGATCCTGCTCGCCACCATCGTCGAGCTGCTGCGCCGCCGCCAGCTCCGCGAGAAGTACGGCATGCTCTGGCTCGGCGTGCTGGTCATCGTCATCCCGTTGTCGCTGTTCCCCCGCCTGCTGGACAACGTGGCCGGCTTCTTCGGCGTGGTCTCCGGCGTCAGCCTCGTGCTCTTCCTCGGCATCGTCTTCCTGCTGCTGGTCTGCGTGCACCTGAGCTGGGAGGTCAGCGCGCTGGAGGAGGAGACCCGCACCCTGGCGGAGGACTTCGCCCTGCTCCGCGCGCAGATCGACGCGGAACGCGCCGCCCGCCTCGCCGACGGCGCGCAGGTCACCGCAGCCACCCGAGACGAACTGGTGTCCCACGATGGTTAACGGCAAGCGCGTCCTGATCATCATCCCGGCGCTCAACGAGTCCGGGTCGATCGCCGACGTGGTCGGCGAGGTCCGGGGCGAACTGCCCGGTGTCGACGTGCTCGTGGTCGACGACGGCTCCACCGACCGGACCGCCGCCGTGGCCGCCGCCGCCGGTGCCCGGGTGGCGAAGCTGCCGTACAACCTCGGGGTGGGCGGGGCGATGCGGCTCGGCTACCGGTACGCCCGGGACAACGACTACGACGTGGCGATCCAGATCGACGCCGACGGCCAGCACGACCCCCGCTACGTGCCCAAGCTGGTCGACCTGCTCGACGACAACGACCTGGTCATCGGTGCCCGGTTCGCCGGTGAGGGCGACTACTCCGTACGCGGTCCCCGACGCTGGGCGATGGTCATGCTGTCCGGGGTGCTCTCCCGGGTCGCGAAGACCCGGCTGACCGACACCACGTCCGGGTTCCGGGCCGCCAACCGGCGGGTCATCGAGATGTTCGCCGGCTGGTACCCGGCCGAGTACCTCGGCGACACGGTGGAGACCCTGGTGCACACCGCCCGACGCGGCTACCGCATCCGTCAGGTGCCGGTGGCGATGCGCAAGCGGATGGCGGGCACGCCCAGCCACTCCCCCGCCAAGGCGATGATCTACCTGGGCCGGGCCTTCGCGGTGCTCACGCTGGCGCTCATCCGCCGGTGATGCGGCGGCTGCTCCACCTCGTCCCGCCCGGCACCCTCGCCGTCGGAGGCGGGCTCGCCCTGCTCGGGCTCGCCTCCTACGTGCACCTCGCGGTGGCCGGGCACGCCCTCGACCTCGCCGACTACTCCTCGCTGTCGGTGCTCTGGTCGATCGTGTTCACCCTCGGCATCGGCGTGTTCATCCCCGTCGAGCAGGAGGTGGCCCGGGTCGTCGCCGCCCGCCGCAGCCAGGGGCTGCCCCCGGGACCGGTGCTGGCCCGGGGGGCGGTCGTCGCCGCCGTCGTGCTGGCGCTGCTGGTCGTGGTCACCCTGGCCGGCTACCGGGCGCTCACCGACCGGCTCTTCGCCGGTGACGGCAGGATGGTCGCCGTGCTGATCGGCGCGCTGGTCGCGATGGCCGTCGCGTACACCACCCGGGGCGT
This sequence comes from Micromonospora sp. S-DT3-3-22, assembly GCF_015354745.1. Lineage (NCBI taxonomy): Bacteria > Bacillati > Actinomycetota > Actinomycetes > Micromonosporales > Micromonosporaceae > Micromonospora > Micromonospora sp. S-DT3-3-22. Next base: position 97,418 of record NZ_JACGMO010000003.1, on the reverse strand, counting down.
GCTGTCCGGCCTGCAACTCTTCCCCTGGTACGGCACCCAACTCGGCGTCGACGGCGGGCTGCGGATCGCGCTGGTCGCCGGGCTCGGCGTCGGCGGCGTCACCGACCCGGTCTGGTACGGCGTGGTGCTGGTCGTCGCCCCGCTGCTGTCGGTACTGGTGACCCTTCCGCCGGTGCTGCGGGCCGTCGGCGGGGGCGTCCCCGTGGCCTGGGGCACCCTGCTGCGCGGCCTCGGCCTGCTCACCGTCTCCAGCCTGCTCTCCCAGGTCGTGGTCAACGTCGGCGTGATCAACGCCCGGCTGATCGACCCGGCCGACGTGGCCACCGCCGGTGCGCTGCTCTCCGCCCTGGTACTGGTCCGCATCCCGCTGTTCGTCTTCGGCTCGATGCAGGCGTCGCTGCTGCCCGGCCTGGCCACCACCGCCACCACCGGCGACGTGGCCGGCTTCCACGGCCTGCTGCGCCGGGCGCTCGGCGTGGTCACCGCCCTCGGCGTCGCCGGGGCGATCGGCGCGGTGGCGCTCGGCCCGTGGCTGGTGCACCGGCTCTTCGACGCCCCCGGAGTGCTCGGCCACGGCGACTTCGCCTGGCTGGCCGTCGGCACCCTCGCCTACCTGTGGGCGATGGTGCTCGGGCAGGCGCTGCTCGCCCTCGACCGGCACCGCGCCCAGGCGGTCTCCTGGACGATCGGGGTGGCCGCCCTGCTCGCCGTCACGGTCGTCCCGGCCCCGGTGGCGCTCCGCGTCGAGTTGGCCTACGCCGTCGGTTCCGTCGTGGTGGCCGCCACCATGGCCGTCCTGCTGCTGCGCCGGGGCGCCCGGCCGGCCACCCCCACCCCCACCCGGCCGCTCGACGACGTGGTGGCCACCGGCGTCTCCGGAGGTCTGTAGATGTCCCGCCCCCAGGTGTCCGCGGTGATGCTCGCCTACGGTGCCGAGCCCTACCTGGTCGACGCCGCCCGCGCCGTGCTGGCCAGCGTCGACGTCGAGATCGAGCTGATCGTGGTCGACAACGGCTGCACCGGTGACGGCATCGACGTGGTCAAGGGCTTCGCCGGGGTGCGGGTGGTCCGCCCGGAGGAGAACACCGGCTACTCCGGCGGCTGCCGGGTCGGTGCCGCCGAGGCCACCGGCGAGTGGCTGGCCTTCGTCAACTCCGACGCCGTCGTCGCCCCCGACGCGCTGGCCCGCACGGTGGCGGTGGCCGGCGAGCCGGGCGTGGGCGCGGTGATGGCCTCGATCCGGCTCGCCGAGAACCCTGACCTGATCAACACGTCCGGCAACCCGCTGCACTACATCGGGCTGTCCTGGGCCGGTGGCAACGGCCAACCGGCCAGCGCCCACGCCCGACGGACCACCGTGCCGTCGATCAGCGGCTGCTGCTTCGTGATCAACCGGGCGCTGTGGCGGGAGCTGGACGGCTTCGCCGCCGAGTACTTCGCCTACCACGAGGACACCGAGATCAGCCTGCGGCTGTGGCAGCGCGGGCTACGCCAGGAGTACGTCCCGGACGCCGTGGTGGTGCACCACTACGAGTTCTCCCGCAACAAGCTCAAGCACTACCTGCTGGAACGCAACCGCCTGATCTCGCTGCTCACCGCGTACGAGACGCGGACGCTGGTGGTGCTGGCCCCGATGCTGCTGCTCACCGAGGCGGCGATGCTGGTGGCCGCGCTGCTCGGCGGCTGGAGCCGGGAGAAGACGCGCGGCTGGGGTTGGCTGTGGACCAACCGGGCCTGGGTGCGGGCCCGGCGTCGGCAGCTCCAGCAGGAGCGGACGGTCCCCGACGGGATCATCGCCGAGCTGATGACGGCCAAGGTCGACCCGTCGAACGTCGAGTCGCCGCCCGGGATGGGCATCTTCAACGTCATCGCCGCCGGCTACTGGGCCCTGGCCCGGCCGCTGCTGCGCAAGGCATGACCGCAGGAACACCGCAGGGGCCGGGGTGCGTCACCCCGGCCCCTGCCCACGTCTTCGGTCAGGCTTCCGGCTTCTCCTGCGGCTGACCCTCCAGGTCGGCCGAGCCGGCCGAGGTGGTGGGCTTGTGCGCCTCCTCGGTCGGCACCGTCGGGGTCTTGGCCCGGCCGTCGGCCGGCGCGGCGTCACCGGCCGCGTCGCCCTCCAGCAGCGCGGTCAGCGCCGCCCCGGTGATCCGCCGGAAGGTACGCCCCACCCGGCTGCGGTCCAGGACCGCCACCTCCAGCTGGTTGGGGGCGATCGTGCGGGCCGCGCCACCCTCGCCACCGACGCTGCTCAGCGCCTTCATCGCCACCCTGACCGCCTCGCTGAGCGACAGGTCGGGGCGGTGCTCGGACTTGAGCACGCCGGTGATCGCCTCGGCCTGACCGCCCATCGCCATCCGGCCCGGCTCGTCGTTGACCGAGCCGTCGTAGGTGAGCCGGTACAGCTCGTCCTCCTCGGCCGTGGCACCGACCTGCGCGACGCAGATCTCCACCTCGAACGGCTTGGACTGCTCGGTGAAGATCGCGCCGAGGGTCTGCGCGAACGCGTTGGCCAACGCCCGGCCGGTCACGTCGCGCCGGTCGTAGCTCAGGCCGTTGAGGTCGGCCATCCGCACCCCGGCGCGGCGCAGGTTCTCGAACTCGTTGTACCGGCCGACGGCGGCGAAGCCGATCCGGTCGTAGATCTCACTGACCTTGTGCAGGGCGCTGGAGAGGTTCTCCGCGACGAAGAGCACCCCGCCGGTGTAACTCAGGACCACCGCGCTGCGACCCCGGGCGATGCCCTTGCGGGCCAGCTCGGAGCGGTCGCGCATGATCTGCTCGGGCGAGGCGTAGAACTGCATGGCCACGGCGGCGGTTCTCCTTCTGGCGCTGTGCTGACGACTGCTGGCTGGTGGGGGTGGGGACGGCGTCAGCCGCCCGGGTTCTCCATCCGCCCGGCGACGACGGCCTCGGCGATGGTGGCCGTCTCGGCCTCGGTGAGCCGGTGGGTGCCCTCGGCGGTCGCCGTCATCACCACCGGGTAGATCCGCCGGGTCAGGTCCGGTCCACCGGTGGCCGTGTCGTCGTCGGCGGCGTCGTAGAGCGCCTCGACGGCGAGCCGGGTCGCGTCGTCGATGGAGATGCCGGCCCGGTAGCGCTTCTTCAACGCCGACTTGGCGAACAGCGAACCGGAGCCGATCGCGTCGTAGCCGGTCTCCTCGTAGGGGCCGCCGGTGACGTCGAAGCTGAAGATCCGCCCCGCCCGGGCCGGGTCCCGGGCGGCCAGGTCGAAGCCGGCGAAGAGCGGGACGACCGCGAGCCCCTGCATGGCGGCGCCGAGGTTGCCCCGGATCATCGCGGCGAGCCGGTTGGCCTTGCCGTCGAGGGAGAGCATCGCGCCCTCGATCTTCTCGTAGTGTTCCAGCTCCACCTGGAACAGGCGCATCAGCTCGATGCCGATGCCCGCCGTGCCGGCGATGCCGACCAGCGAGTACGCGTCGGCGGGGTGCACCTTCTCGATGTCGCGCTGCGCGATCAGGTTGCCCATGGTGGCCCGGCGGTCGCCGGCCAGCACCACGCCCCCGGTGGCCGAGATGGCCACGATGGTGGTGGCGTGGGGTGCCAGGTCGGCGGCCATGCCCGGCGGCAGCGGCCGTCGGCCGGGCAGCATCTCGGGGGCCACCCTGCTCAGGAACGAGGTGAAGGAGGACGTCCCCGCGTTGGTGAACACATCTGGTAGACGCCCGGATGGATCAAAGCCCGCTGCCACGTGGTTCCTCTCAGGTACGTGATCGCCCTGGCCAGCCTCGTGGGACTGTCACGGAACTGGCCAAGACCACCGTTGCAGTTGAAGCAGAGTATCCCGCGCACCCATCCGGTGCGGTGATCGTGGTCCACATGTTGAGGATCTTCCGCGCCACAGACGGCGCAAACCCCGCCCTGCTCGGCGAGCAGCTCCCGAAACTCCTTCTCGCCGATCCCGTAGCGGCGACGCAGGTGGTACTCCCGACTGCCGCCGTAGAGCCGCTGCCTGACTTCCTTGGTGCGGCTGTTGTGGCACGGCTTGCAGTACGTGGCATAGCCCGTACTGTCGGCCCGGTTGCGGGGGAAGTCGACCACGGGCTTGACGGTTCCACAGTCGGCGCAGAAGCGATGACCTTCCGGAACTTCCCGAGTCGGCCTCACCTCTCGACGATGCTTCTCCTTGACCCGTTTGGCGTAACTGGCCTTCGAACGGTTGTTGAAGCAAGGTTTGCAGTAGCTGCCACGACCGCTGGGACGCTTGCTGCTCACACAGAACTCGGCGAGCGGCTTCCATTCCCCGCAGTCGCGGCAACGACGACGGCCGTCCTGATCATCCAGGGGGAGCGGCATGTCCGTTTCGACCCAGTTTGTTCACTGACCTCCTTTTTGCACGTAACCCCTCACAAATTCCTCGGCGTTCTCCTCCAGGACCGAGTCGATCTCGTCGAGGAGGTCGTCGACGTCCTCGGTGATCTCGGCGTGCCGCTCGGCGACCTCCGGGTTGGCCTCGGTGGTGACGTCGTCGATCTCCTCGGCCTGGTGCGACTTGCCCGACTGCGTCTGGCCGCCCTCTTGTGAAGCCATCTCGCTGCCTCCTCCACGATCGTCTGCGATGAACTTACCTCGCGGAGACGACGAAAAGCCCGCCGCGCGCCGGCATCCGACGCACGACGGGCCGCCGTCACCGGTCGGTCAGCCGCCGGTCAGGGTCTCCAGCAGGTCCTTGGCGGTGTCGCACCTGTCGAACAGCGCGCCCACGTGCTTGCGGGTGCCCCGCTCCGGTTCCATCATCGGCACCCGGACCAGCGACTCCCGGCCCACGTCGAAGATCACCGAATCCCAGCTCGCCGCGACCACCTCGGAGGCGTACTGGGCCAGGCAGCGGCCCCGGAAGTAGGCCCGGGTGTCCTCCGGCGGCTCGGTCATCGCCCGGCGGGTCTGCGCGTCGTCCAGCATGGTCTTCATCGAGCCCCGGGTCACCAGCCGGTGGTAGAGGCCCTTCTCCGGCCGGACGTCGGAGTACTGGAGGTCGACCAGTTGGAGCTTGTGCGAACCCCAGCCCAGCTTCTCCCGCTCCCGGTAGCCCTCCAGCAGCCGCAGCTTGGCCACCCAGTCCAACTCGTCGGCGCAGAGGAACACGTCACGGCCCAGCCGGTCCAGCACCCGCTCCCAGCGCTCCAGCACGTCCAGGGTCTGCTCGTCGGCGTCCGCGCCGTACCGCTCGTCCACGAAGGAGCGGGCCCGCTCGTAGTAGGCCCACTGGAGGTCCAGGGCGGTCAGTCGACGGCCGTCGCGCAGCCGCATCCGGTGGGTCAGGGACGGGTCGTGGCTGACCGCACGCAGCTCGGCGACCGGGTCGGCGATGCCCAGGTCGGCACCGAGCGCCTTCTCCTCGATCATGGTGAGGATCAACGCGGTGGTGCCCACCTTGAGGTAGGTGGAGATCTCCGACAGGTTGGCGTCGCCGATGATGACGTGCAACCGGCGGTACTTGTCGGCGTCGGCGTGCGGCTCGTCGCGGGTGTTGATGATCGGCCGCTTGAGGGTGGTCTCCAGCCCCACCTCGACCTCGAAGAAGTCCGCCCGCTGGGAGATCTGGAAGCCGCTCTGCCCGCCGTCCTGCCCGATGCCGACCCGACCCGCGCCGCAGACGATCTGGCGGGTCACGAAGAACGGCGTCAGGTACGCCACGATGTCGGCGAACGGGGTCTGCCGCCGCATCAGGTAGTTCTCGTGGGCGCCGTAGCTGGCGCCCTTGTTGTCGGTGTTGTTCTTGTAGAGGTGGATCGGCTGGGTGCCGGGGATGGTGGCCGCCCGCCGGGCCGCTTCGGCCATCACCCGCTCCCCCGCCTTGTCCCACCGCACCACGTCGAGGGGGTTGGTCACCTCGGGGGTGGAGTACTCCGGGTGGGCGTGGTCGACGTAGAGCCGGGCGCCGTTGGTGAGTATCACGTTGGCCAGGCCGAGATCCTCGTCGGCGAGCGCCTCCGCCGGGTCGTAGGCGGCCCCGGAGTAGGTGAACCCCCGGGCGTCGCGCAGCGGCGACTCCTCCTCGTAGTCCCAGCGGGCCCGGCCGCCCCGGTTGAGTTCCGGGCGCGCACCGTACGCGTTGACCACCTGCGACGAGGTGACCATCGGGTTGGCTCCGGCCTGGCCGGGCACGGAGATTCCGTACTCGACCTCGGTGCCCATGATCCTTCTGACGCTCATCGACCTACCCGCTCCGCTCGCCTCACCCGGTCCGCCGTCACGTCGAGCGTAGTCCGCCTCACCGGGGAAGGGGGCATGCCGCCTCGGCCGGGTCGGGTGTCGCGGTCTCCGGCGTCGGCGGGGGCGGCTCCTCGGAGGGGGCCACGTCGCACTCGGGGACGGTCAGCGGCACCCAGCTCAACCGGTGCCGCAGGGCGGGTTCGTCGCGCAGCATCCGGTGCACCCGCCGCTCCCCCTTGGGATCGGAGGTGATGAACCGGACCGGGCCGGCCACCCGGCGGACGATGATGTCGGTGCGGTCCGGTTCGAGGAACGGCAGGCTGTAGATGCCCGGGTCGGTGGCGGCGGTGGTGCCGTGCAGCGCCGACAGGCACAGGGAGATGAGATAGGACCGTACCGGCCCCCGGTCGATGACCAGGGTGGTGGTGCCCGGGACCTCCGGGTAGCGCTGCTGGGCGTCGGCGCACACCCAGGCCACCCGGGACGGCAGGGTGAGGTCCTGGTGGACCCACCGCTGCGCCCAGGTCTGCTCGTCGACCACCAGCAGGCTGCGGTGCCAGCCGGTCACCCCGCACAGCGCCACCGCGACCGTCATGGTGAGCGCGGCGGCGAGCACCCCGGCGGTGGCGCTGCCGGCCCCGCGCCAGCTCAGGGCGGGCCGGGGCACCGGCAGCAGTCGGACCACCGCGGCGGTGCCGACGACGAGCAGGGCGGTGGCCAGGTGGGTGCCCTTGACGAAGTAGTAGCCCGGCGGCACCCCGGCGTTGGTGTTGATCTGCGCGATGGTCAGCGGCAGGGCCACCCCGACCACGCAGACCAGCAGCCAGCGTCGCCAGGCCGGATCGGCGCGGGCGACCTGCACGAGCAGGGCCACCCCGACGATGCCGCCGAGCCAGATCAGCGCCCGCCAGCCCTCGACGGCCTGGGACGAGCCGATGACCAGCGCCTCGGTCTGCCCGGCCCGCAGCACGCCGAGCAGCGGGGCGATCAGGGCCAGCGCGGCCCCGGCCAGGCCGACCGTCAGCACGGTGAACCAGCGGCGCAGCGCCTCCCGCCAGTGGGTGAGCACCCAGCACAGGACCAGGACGGCGGCGGCCGGCAGGAACAGGTAGTAGGTGAACCCGACGGCGGCGAGCAGGGCGCACAGCAGCACGACCTGTTCCCGGGTGCCGGGCACGGGCCGGGCGACCAGGGTGGCGATCAGGACGGTCAGCGTCAGGCCGAGCACCTCGGTGGGGTAGCCGGCGTTGAGCAGGCGGGGCAGTTGGGTGCCGAGCACCAGCGCGCCGACGACCACGGTGAGCACCGTGCGGTGCAGCAGGTGGATCGGGCCGGCCAGCCGTTGGGCCGCCCAGATCAGCACGAGGGTGAACAGTCCGAAGCCGGCGACGGTCCAGCCGAAGTAGTGGGCGACGAGGTCGTCGACGCGCGGCCCGGTGGGGGTCAGGAAGCCGTCGAGTAGGGCGGTGACCAGGTGCCAGCCCTGCGGGTAGTAGATGAGCTGGGCGGTGATCTGCTCCCGGGCGGCGGCCGGGTCGACGAAGGTGTAGCCGTCGAGGCGGCCCATGGCGTCGAACAGCGCCAGGTGCCGCCAGTTGTCCTCGCCCGTGCCGAGGACGGTGAGCCGGTCGGCGAGGTCGGTGGCGCGCTGCCAGGGTTGCCGCAGGTAGACCACCATGGCGGCGGCGCCCGCCAGCGGGAACAGGTCGGCCCAGCCGGGTCGGGGCAGCCGGGGCCGGCGGCGCAGCGCGGCGGCGGCGAGGACCAGCGCGGTGAGGGCGATCCCGGTGAGCGGCACCGGCCGCATTCCCCAGGGCCAGACCGGGAAGACCAGGCCGGCGATCGCGGTCAGGCCGAGCAGCAGGCCCAGGGCGAGCATCAGCCGGTCGAGCAGGGTACGGCCACCGCGCAGCAGGCTGGCCGTGGCGACCAGGACGATCGGCGGGAGCAGCCACTCCCGGTGCAGGGCGTGCCCGGCGAGGGGCACGGCCCAGGCGGCGACGAGGGCGGCCAGCAGGAGGGGTATCCACCGCCAGCCACGGCCCCTCGGGGGCGTCGGGACGGTGGGGGGCATGCGATCCACTGCCGGGGACAGCGGCGGATCGGCGACGGACAGCTCGGGCGGCACGCGGTTCCTCGGAGTCGACTAGCGGTGGGGGAAGTCTAGCGACGAGTCCGGCATTCCACCCGCCCGACGCGGGGTGGCGCGGTTAACAGTGGGTGACGCCGACGGAGCGGGCCCGCGACGCGTCGCGTCGCGGGCCCGTCCGGTCAGCCGGTCAGAGGTACTGGCCGGTGTTGCTCGCGGTTTCGATGGAACGGCCGGCCTCGGTGCCCTTGCCGCCGGAGACGAGCGTACGGATGTAGACGATCCGCTCGCCCTTCTTGCCGGAGATCCGGGCCCAGTCGTCCGGGTTGGTGGTGTTGGGGAGGTCCTCGTTCTCCCGGAACTCGTCGACGCAGGCGTCGAGCAGGTGCTGCAACCGCAGCCCCTTGCGGCCGGAGGTGAGGAACTCCTTGATCGCCATCTTCTTGCCCCGGTCGACGATGTTCTGGATCATCGCGCCGGAGTTGAAGTCCTTGAAGTACAGGACCTCCTTGTCACCGTTGGCGTAGGTGACCTCGAGGAAGCGGTTCTCCTCGGTCTCCGAGTACATCCGCAGGACGACCGCGTCGATCATGGCCGCGACGGTGGCCTGCGGCTCACCGCCGTGCTCGGCCAGGTCGTCGGCGTGCAGCGGCAGCCCGGCGAGGATGTACTTGGAGAAGATGTCCTTGGCCGCCTCGGCGTCCGGACGCTCGATCTTGATCTTCACGTCGAGCCGGCCGGGGCGCAGGATGGCCGGGTCGATCATGTCCTCCCGGTTGGAGGCACCGATCACGATCACGTTCTCCAGGCCCTCGACGCCGTCGATCTCACTCAACAGCTGCGGGACGATGGTGTTCTCCACGTCGGAGGAGACACCGGAGCCACGGGTCCGGAAGATCGAGTCCATCTCGTCGAAGAACACGATGACCGGGGTGCCCTCCCCGGCCTTCTCCCGGGCCCGCTGGAAGATCAGCCGGATATGCCGCTCGGTCTCGCCGACGTACTTGTTGAGCAGCTCCGGGCCCTTGATGTTGAGGAAGAAGCTGGTGTGCCGGTCCTTGCCCAGCCGCTCGGCGATCTTCTTGGCCAGCGAGTTGGCCACCGCCTTGGCGATGAGCGTCTTGCCGCAGCCCGGCGGACCGTAGAGCAGGATGCCCTTCGGCGGCCGGAGCTGGTGCTCCCGGAACAGGTCGGCGTGCAGGAAGGGCAGCTCCACCGCATCGCGGATCTGCTCGATCTGCGACTGGAGGCCGCCGATGTCGGTGTAGTCGACGTCGGGCACCTCCTCCAGCACCAACTCCTCGACCTCGCTCTTCGGGATCCGCTCGTAGGCGTACGCCGAGCGGGGCTCGATCATGAGCGAGTCGCCGGCCCTGATCGCGGTGCCGATCAGGGTGTCGGCCAGGTGGACGATGCGCTCCTCGTCGGAGTGCGAGACCACCAGCGCCCGGTCACCCGGAGCGCCCTCGGGACCCGCGAGGATCTCCTTGAGCATCACCACCTCACCGACCCGCTCGTAGCCGAACGCGTCGACGATGTTGAGCGCGTCGTTGAGCAGGACCTCCTGGCCGCGCCGCAACTCCTCGGCGTCCAGTGAGGGTGAGACGGCTACCCGGAGCTTGCGTCCGCCGGTGAAGATGTCCACCGTGCCGTCGTCGTGTCGCGCGAGGAAGACGCCGTAGCCGGACGGCGGCTGTGCCAGCCGGTCGATCTCCTCCTTGAGCGTCACGATCTGCGCGCGAGCCTCCTTGAGGGTGCTCACGAGCCGGTCGTTGTTCTCGGTGAGCCGCGCCAACTGTGCCTGGGTGGCCGCCAGCCGCTCTTCGAGCTGCCGGACGTGTCGGGGGCTTTCGGTCAACTTGCGCCGCACCAGAGCGAGTTCCTCCTGAAGGAACGCGACCTGCGTGGAGAGATCGTGGGCCTCCTTCTCCCACCGTGCGGCGCGCGAGTCCGCGTCGTCACTGCGTGCCACGTCCCACCTCCCCGGGGGGCTTGAACGTTCTGCCCTAACACTAGCCGCTATGAGGCCGATTCGGTCCCACGCAACGCCCTCGTCACCGAACCTTGATCGCCACGGGACGCCTGAGGGGCAGGTCCGGCCGTTCGGGTACCGTCGGGGAGTGGGACGGGAGAACATGGGGGGTGCCGGGTGACCGACGTCGCTACCGACCAGTTGCAGGTCTGGGTGGACCAGGATCTCTGCACGGGTGACGGGCTCTGCGTGCAGTACGCGCCGGAGGTCTTCGAGTTCGACGTCGACGGCCTGGCGTACGTCAAGGGCGTCGACGGTGAGCTGCGGCTCGCCCCCGGCAGCCGGGTCGACGTGCCGGAACACCTGCGGCTGGAGGTGATCGACTCCGCCAGGGAGTGCCCGGGTGAGTGCATCCACGTGGTGCGCGGCAGCGACGGCGTCGAGGTCGCCGGCCCCGAGGCCGAGGACGACTGACCGCCCCCGGGCCGGGGTCGCCCCGACGTCGCCCACGGCCCGGTCGCGGTGCTACAGCAGCGGGCGGCCGACCACCGAGGCGACCAGCCGGGCGAACTCCTCCAGCCGGGCGATCTGGCCGGCCCCGCCGTCGTCGAGCGTCTTGCCGAAGCGCAGCGCGTCGTGCCGGGGCGCGCCGACCATCTCGTCGCCGGGCGGGGCCTCGTCCAGCGAGGTGAGCAGCAGGTAGACGTCGATGCTGTCCACCCGGACCTCGCCGTTCTCGGCCCGGGTGAGCCGCCGCCGGCAGCCCACCTCGGTGACCGTGGAGACCGGCACCACCCGCAGCGACGACGTCATCGACCCGGGCGGGCCCTCCCCCGGCGGCACGTCCTCGCCGTGCCAGAGCACCAGCCGGCTGCCGTCGCAGACGACGACCTCCTGCCACACCCCGTTGACCTCGTTGACGAACCGTTCCAGGGTGAAGCCGAGCACCGAGGCGCCGCGCAGCACCCCGCCGAGCGCCTCCAGGGCGATGTCCGGGTCGCGCAGGTAGGCCCGCGCCGCCGACTCCAGGTCCTGGTACGGCGACCAGTCGGGGAACACGGCCGGCAGCTCACCACCGCCGAAGCCCGGCCGACTCATGCGCACTCCCTGCGGTCACACCGTCGGCCCGCACCGGCCGTCGGGTTCTGCCCGTTCACGCCCAGCTGCTCCGATCCGCCGTCACGGCCGGTCCTCCCCGTCGGCGCGGGCCCCCGACGCGGCGGCGGTGGCCTGCGCCGCCGCCTCCCGGGCCGCCGCCTCCCGCAGCGCCTGCTTGCGTTCCGCGTACGCCTCGGCGCCCTTGCTGGGCTTGCGGCGGCGCGGCGGCGCGGTGACGCCCGGTGCGAGCTTACGCGCGGAGACCAGGAACGCGGTGTGCGCGATCATCCGGTGGTCGGGGCGGACGGCGAGCCCCTCGGCGTGCCAGTCGCGCACCAGCGACTCCCAGGCCCGCGGCTCGGTCCAGCCGCCCCGCTCGCGCAGCGCCTCGACCAGCTCGGACAGCTGCGGGGTGGTCGCCACGTAGCCGATGAACACGCCGCCGGGCAGCAGCGCCCGCTCGACCATGTCGAGGGTCTCCCACGGGGTGAGCATGTCCAGGATGATCCGGTCGAAACCGGTCTCCGGGCAGTCCGCGACATCGCCGACGTGCAGCCGCCAGGCCGGGTGCGGCGCGCCGAAGAACGCCTCCACGTTGCGCCGGGCGATCTGGGCGAAGTCGTCGCGCACCTCGTAGGAGTGCAGCTCACCGCCGGTGCCGACGGCGCGCAGCAGGGAGCAGCTCAGCGCTCCCGAGCCGGCACCGGCCTCCAGCACCTTCGCGCCGGGGAAGATGTCGCCCATGGCGACGATCTGCGCCGAGTCCTTCGGATAGATCACCTGGGCGCCGCGCGGCATGGACAGCACGTAGTCCGACAGCAGCGGACGCAGCGCCAGGAACGCCGTCCCGCCGCCGGCGGTGCTGACCACGCTGCCGTCGGGCTGCCCGATCAGCGCGTCGTGCGCCAGGATGCCCCGGTGGGTGTGGAACTCCTTGCCGGGCTCCAGGGTGACGGTGTGCATCCTCCCCTTCGGGTCGGTCAGCTGCACCCGGTCACCGGGGCGGAACGGACCCCGGTGCACCGGGGGGAGTTCCGCGACGGCGGTGGACGTCGGTGTGCCGTTGGGGGCCGGGAGGGCGGGGGGATGTGCTGCGGTCACCTGTTCATCTTCCGTGTGGGTTCGAGGACCTGGGCGAGATCCGCGATGTGCAGAACGCCGACCACATCTTCGCCTGACGTCACCACGTAGCGCGCGCCCGGGTGGGCCTGGACGGCCGCCATCAGCCGCTCGCCGTCGAGACCGAGCGGCACCGCCGGCAGCGCGGCCAGCGGCCGGGCCACCGCGTCCACCCCCAGCCAGGGCCGACGCTCCACCGGTACGGCGTCCGCCGCGGCCGGGTCGACCAGGGCGACCGGCCGGCCCGCGCCGTCGACGACCAGCACGGCGGACCCGGGTGGGCCCTGCTCGGCGTGCCGGCGCTGCGCCTCGGCCAGCGGCGTGCCGGTGGGTACGGCGACGACCGGGCGGGCCAGCCGGGCCAGGTCGAGCAGCGGTACCCGGCGGCTGATCCGGGCGTACCGGATCGACTGACCGGCGCCGCGCCAGAGGGTGACCGCGACCAGCAGCATCAGCGGCAGCGCCAGCGGCACCAGCACCCGCTCGACGGTGAGCAGCACGACCAGCCCGGCGGTGCCCACCGCGACGGCCCGGCCGACCCAGCCGGCGACCTCGGTGGCCCGGTGCCGGTCGCGGGTGACACGCCACAGCACGGCGCGCAGCGCCCGGCCGCCGTCCAGGGGCAGGCCGGGGAGCACGTTGAACACGGCGACGATGACGTTGCTCAACGCCAGTTGCAGCGCGAGCTGGTGGGCCAGGGTGTGGTCGGGGGTGGCCAGGGTGGCGGCCACGGCGAGCCCGCCGAGCAGCGCCGAGACGGCCGGGCCGGCCAGCGAGACCAGCAGCTCCACCCGGGGGGTGGGGGCGTCCCGGTCCATCTCGGTGTAGCCGCCGAGCAGTTCCAGGGTGATCCCGCGCACACCGATGCCGTGGTACCGGGCGGTCAGCGCGTGCCCCAGCTCGTGCAGCAGGACCGAGCCGAGCAGCGACACCACGAAGCCGAGGCCGATCAGGTAGCCGCCGAGCGGGGACAGGCCGAGCCGGTCCCGGGCGAACTCGGCGTAGGTGACGGTCACCAGCAGGGTGAGCAGCAGCATCGACACGTTGAGGTGCAGCGGCACCCCGAACACCCGGCCGACGGTCAGGCCGCTGCGGGGCCGACGCGGCGGGCGGGGACGGGACTCCACCGCCCCGATGCTACGCGCCGACCCGATCATGCCCGGTGCGGCGAGCACGGCCCTGTCACACCGGTGTCCTAACCTTCGGGGCATGACGGCGGAACCGGTGATCGACCAGCAGCATCCTCCGGCGGCGCTGCCCGCCACGGTCCGGGCCTCGCTGTCGCCGTCGCGGGCGGCCGACTTCAAGACCTGTCCGTTGCTCTACCGGTTCCGCAGCATCGACCGGCTGCCCGAGCGGCCCAGCGTCGAGCAGGCCCGGGGCACCCTGGTGCACGCGGTGCTGGAGCGGTTGTTCGACCTGCCGGCGGGCGGGCGCACCCCGGAGGCCGCCGGTGACCTGGTCGGCCCGCAGTGGGACCGGCTGGTCACCGAGCAGCCCGAGCTGGCCGGCCTGTTCGACCCGGGCGACGAGCCGGGCACCGCCGAGTTCCTCCGGTCGGCGGCGGCCCTGCTGGAGGGCTACTTCGCGGTGGAGGACCCCCGGCGGCTGGAGCCCGCCGAGCGGGAGAGCCTGATCTCCGCGGTGGTCGACGACGAGCTGCTCATCCGGGGTTACCTCGACCGGCTCGACGTGGCCCCCGACGGGGCGCTGCGGGTGGTCGACTACAAGACCGGCGGCGCGCCCCGGGAGGCGTTCGAGGCGCGGGCGTTGTTCCAGTTGAAGTTCTACGCGCTGGTGCTGTGGCGCACCCGGGGTGTGGTGCCCCGGGTGTTGCGCCTGCTCTACCTCAAGGACGCCGAGGTCTGCGACTACTCCCCCGACGCCGACGAGCTGCTGCGGTTCGAGCGCACGGTGGTGGCGCTCTGGCAGGCCATCGAGCAGGCCACCGCGCGGCAGGATTTCCGGCCCCGGCCGAGCCGGCTCTGCGACTGGTGCAACCACCAGGCGCACTGCCCGGCCTTCGGCGGCACCCCGCCGCCGTTCCCGCAGCGGGCCGGGGCGGCCGACCCGTTGCGCGACGCCCGGTCCCGACCGGCCACCCCGGGGGCCGACGAGTAGCGCCGGCACCCGCAGGGCGGAGGCCGGGTCCTCCGTGAGGAGGAGACGAGGTTCACCGTCGGCGACGACCGGACGCCCCGGCGGGCGGCTAGCGTCGCGGTATGACCGAGGGACCCGAGCGGTGGTGGGTACGCCGGCCGCTGGCCGGGGACGCCCTGTTCGCCGGCGCGCTGGTGCTGGTCGAGGTCGCCTTCGTCCTGCTCACCCCGCGCGAGTTCTGGCCCCGGCAGTTGTCGTCCGCGCTGGCCTGGAGCGTGCTGTGCGCGACGCCGGTGGCGTTGCGCCGGGCCGCGCCGTGGCCGGCGGTGGTGGCGGCGCTGGCCACCCTGGTGGTGCCGGCGGTGCTCGGGCACGCCCCGACCACGCAGAGCCTGACGTTCCTGGTGCTGACGTACACGATGGCGGTGCACCGGGCGGTGCTGCCGGCGGTGGCCGCCACGGTGCTGCTCTGGGTGCCGGTGGCCGCCCTCAACGTGTTCACCCCGCTGGACACCGGGCTCGACGTCGGCCCGGCGTACCTGGTGCTCAACAACCTGCTCACCGCCCTGCTCGCCTATGCGGTGGGGCGGGCGGTGCGGGCCCGGCGCACCTCGCTGCGGGCGCTGCGGGAGCGGGCCCGGGCGGCCGAGGACAACCAGCGGGCGCTGGCCGAGCAGGCGGTGGCCGACGAACGGCGACGGATCGCCCGGGAGCTGCACGACGTGGTCGCCCACCACGTCAGCGTGATGGGGGTGCTGGCCACCGGGGCCCGGCGGGTGCTGCACCGCGACCTGGCCGCCGCCGACGAGGCGATCGCCACCATCGAGGACACCAGCCGGGTCACGCTGCGGGAGATGCGCCGGCTGCTGGACGTGCTGCGCACCGACGCGGAGCCCGCCGCCGACCTCACCCCGCAGCCCGGCCTGGCCGGCATCACCGCGCTGGTGGAGCAGGTACGTGAGGCGGGGCTGCCGGTCACCCTGGAGGTCACGGAGCCGGTGCCGACGGTCGACGAGGGGGTGTCGCTGACGGTGTACCGGATCGCCCAGGAGGCGTTGACCAACGCGCTCAAGCACGCCGGGACGGCCACCGCGACCGTCCGGCTGGGCGTCGACGGCGGCGGCCTGACCGTGGAGATCACCGACACGGGGCGGGGGCCGGAGCCGGGGCCCGACCGGATCGGGCACGGTCTGGTCGGGATGCGGGAACGGGTGGCGCTCTACGGTGGAACCCTGCGGATCGGGCCTCGGCCCGGCGGCGGCTTCCGGGTGTACGCGAGAATTCCGGTGGAACCGGCCGGGACGGTCCCGGCGTGACGGGGGAACGGGGACAGCAGATGGGCCAGACGTACGGCAGCCCTGCGTCGTCCGCGCCGGACGGGCGGGCCGCCGGGCAGCCGCCGGGGCGGCCGGTGCGGATCCTGCTCGCCGACGACCAGCCGTTGCTGCGCACCGGGTTCCGGATGGTGCTGGGCACCGAGGACGACCTGGACATCGTCGCCGAGGCCGGGGACGGTCAGGAGGCGGTGGAGTTGTCCCGGCGGCTGCTGCCCGACGTGGTGCTGATGGACATCCGGATGCCCCGGATGGACGGGGTGGCCGCGACCCGGGCGATCGTCGAGGCCCGGTTGCCGGTGCGGGTGCTCATCCTCACCACCTTCGACCTCGACGAGTACGTGGTGGGGGCGTTGCGGGCCGGGGCGAGCGGTTTCCTGGCCAAAGACGTGCCGGCCGACGACCTGGTCACCGCCATCCGAACGGTGGCCGCCGGGGAGGCGGTGGTGGCGCCGCGCATCCTCAAGCGGCTGCTGGACCGGTTCGCCACCGTGCTGCCCGACCCGGCGGCGAGCCCACCGAAGGCGTTGGGCACGTTGACCGAGCGGGAACGGGAGGTGCTCGTCCAGGTGGCCCGGGGGTTGTCCAACGCGGAGATCGCCGCCGCGCTGTCGGTCAGCGAGACGACGATCAAGACGCACGTCGGGCACGTGCTGACCAAGCTGCGGCTGCGCGACCGGGTGCAGGCGGTGGTGCTGGCGTACGAGTCGGGGCTGGTCCGCCCCAAGGCGTAGCCGGGCGGCGTCGGATGCCCCTGGGGGCGTACCCAGGGTGAGGCCGGTGGGGGGACGGCGGCGTTGCCGCGCTCACCTACCGTGACGAAAGACGGCGTGGCGCGGTTGACCGTGACGTGGCGTCAGATCCTGACGTCGATGCCGGGGTCCCGCCGCAGGGTGGGGAGGCGCGACCCGTCGCCGGCTCAGGGACAACCCTGAGCCGTTCTCCGGGCCGACCCGCAGCGGGAAATCCGCGCCGGGTCAGTCCGTGGTCGGACGGATCCGCGCCGACCGGCACCGAGGATGGGATCGACCCCACCGACCAGCGGGGGCGGTGGGGGCACACACAGCCAGACGGAAGAGGTAGATGACGTGAGCGCGACGGTAGGCCGGCATGCGCAGGCCGCGGCCCGGGCGAACGACGTGTGGAAGGTGTACGGCACCGGCGAGGCGCAGGTCGCCGCGCTGCGGGGGGTCAGCGCCGAGTTCGAGCGGGGCAGGTTCACCGCGATCATGGGCCCGTCGGGCTCGGGCAAGTCGACGCTGATGCACTGCCTGGCCGGGTTGGACTCGGTGAGCAAGGGCACGGTGCAGATCGGCGACACCACGGTGACCGGACTGGGTGACTCGGGTCTGACGAAGCTGCGCCGGGACAAGGTGGGCTTCATCTTCCAGCAGTTCAACCTGCTGCCCACGCTCACCGCCCAGGAGAACATCCTGCTGCCGATGTCGATCGCCGGCCGCAAGCCCGACCCGGCCTGGTACGACACGGTGATCGACACCGTCGGCCTGCGGGACCGGCTGGGGCACCGGCCCGCGCAGCTCTCCGGCGGCCAGCAGCAGCGGGTCGCCTGCGCGCGGGCGCTGGTCGCCCGACCCGAGGTGATCTTCGCCGACGAGCCGACCGGGAACCTGGACTCCCGTTCCGGCGCGGAGGTGCTCAACTTCCTGCGCAACTCGGTACGCGAGCACGGGCAGACCATCGTGATGGTCACCCACGACCCGACGGCCGCCGCGTACGCCGACCGGGTGGTCTTCCTGGCCGACGGGCAGATCGTCTCGGAGCTGATCGAGCCGACGGCCGACACGGTGCTGGACACCATGAAGAAGCTGGACACCCCGGTCGAGGTGGCCGGCTGATGTTACGGGCCACCCTCAAGAGTCTGCTGGCGCGCAAGGTGCGCCTGCTGCTGTCCGGCCTGGCCGTGGTGCTGGGCGTCATGTTCGTCTCGGGGGCGTTCGTGCTCACCGACACGCTGGGCCGCTCGTTCGACGCGGTCTTCGCCGACGCGTACGAGGGCATCGACGTCAACGTCGCCGGCAAGCCCAAGGTGGCGCTCAGCGAGATGCAGGGCGAGCAGGTGCCGACCACGGTGCCGGCGGCGACGGTGCAGCGGATCGCCGGGGTGCCCGGGGTGGCCGAGGCCACCGGCGTGGTCGCCACCGACGGGGCCCAACTGATCGGCAGCAACGGCAAGGTGGTCACCTCGTTCGGGCCGCCGCAGCTCGGGTCGAACTGGCAGGGCGAGAGCGACCTGGTGAAACTGCGGGAGGGCCGGGAGCCCCGGGCGGACGACGAGATCGTCGTCAACGCGGCGCTGGCGCAGGCGGGCAAGGTGAAGGTCGGCGACCGGGTCGGGGTGCTGACCCCGCTGTCGCCGAAGGAGACCTTCACCCTGGTCGGGGTCTTCGGGTACAGCGGTGACCGGGACTCGATCGGCGGGGTCAACGAGATCGCCTTCACCACGCCTGTCGCGCAGCGGCTGCTGCTGGGCGAGCGGGACGTCTTCACCAACGTCACGGTCCGGGCGGCGGCCGGGGTCGGCGACGCCACGTTGCGCGACGACGTGGCCCGGACGCTCGGCGGCGACTTCGAGGTCAAGACCGGCGCGCAGTTGTCGGCGGACGCCTCGGCGAGCCTGAAGGAGGGGCTGTCCTTCTTCAACAAGATCCTGCTCGGGTTCGCCGCCGTCGCGCTGCTGGTGGGCACGTTCCTCATCCTCAACACCTTCTCGATCATCGTGGCGCAGCGGACCCGGGAGCTGGCGTTGATGCGGGCGATCGGGGCCAGCGGCCGGCAGATCATCGGTTCGGTGGTGCTGGAGGCGGTGGCGATCGGCCTGATCGCCTCGGTGCTGGGGCTGGGCGCCGGCATCGGCATCGGCGCGCTGCTGGCGTACGTCTTCGGCAACCTGGCGGGTGGGTTGACGCTGGCCGGGATCGGTGTCCCGGCGTCGGCGGTGGTCGGCTCGTTCGCGGTCGGCCTGCTGATCACGGTGGTGGCGGCGCTGCTGCCGGCGCTGCGGGCCGCGCGCATCCCGCCGATCGCGGCGATGCAGGACGTGGCCAACCCGGACCGGCCGTTGACCCGGGTCACCGTGACCGGCGGGGTGATCACCGGGATCGGCGCGGTGCTGTTGTTCCTCGGGCTCAGCGGCAACGCCGGGGACAACACGCTGGCGGTCATCCTGGGCGGGGTGCTGTTCGCCTTCATCGGGGTGGCGCTGCTGACCCCGCTGATCAGCCGTCCGGTGGTGTCCCTGCTGGGGGCGATCTTCGCCTGGTCGGTGCCGGGCAAGCTGGGTCGGTTGAACTCCGGCCGTAACCCGCGCCGGACGGCGATCACGGCGGCCGCGCTGATGGTCGGCATCGCCCTGGTGACCGGGGTGACGGTGATCCTGGACTCGGCGAAGGGCAGCATCGGCGCGCTGGCCCAGGACACCATCAAGGCCGAGCTGGTGATCTCGGGGGCGTCGACCGGTCCGCGTCCGGCGAGCTTCGACCCGGCGGTGCTGACGAAGGTGGCGGCGCTGCCCGGTGTGCAGCTGGCCGACGGCGAGTACGGCGACATGGGCATGGTCGACGGGAAGGTCACCTGGCTGGCCGCGTCCAGCGACGTGACCGCGTTGCAGCGGATCTTCGGGGCCAGGACGACCGCCGGTGACATCAGCCGGCTCGGCCCGGACCAGATGCTGTTCAGCTCGGACGCCGCCAGGTCGCGCAACGTGTCGGTCGGCTCGACGGTGACCGTGCAGGCCTCCCGGGGCGAGCCGCGCACCTACACGGTCAGCGGCATCTACGAGAGTTCCGAGCTGACCAGCCCGGTGCAGTTGCCGCCGCAGGCGGTGAAGGACTTCGCCATCCCGAAGCCCAACCAGGGGTTCATCCAGCTCGCCCCGGGCACCCGGGTGGCGGACGTGCAGCCGCAGGTGGAGGCGCTGCTGGCGGACAGCCCGGAGGTGTCGGTGGCCGACCGGGACGCGTTCATCGAGCAGCAGACCGGGTCGCTGGACAGCCTGCTCACGATGATCCAGATCCTGTTGGCGCTGGCGATCGTGATCGCGGTGCTCGGCATCGTCAACACGCTGGCCCTGTCGGTGCTGGAGCGCACCCGCGAACTGGGCCTGCTGCGGGCGATCGGGCTGCGCCGGGCGCAGACCATGCGGATGATCACCGTGGAGGCGGTGGTGATCTCGGTCTTCGGGGCGCTGCTCGGGATCGTGGTGGGCGTCGGTCTCGGTGCCGCGGTGGTCCGGGCGCTCAAGGACGACGGCATCACCGACCTGATCCTGCCGTGGGGCCAGATGGGGTTGTTCCTGCTGCTGGCGGCCGTCATCGGCGTGGTCGCGGCGGTGCTCCCGGCGGTGCGGGCGGCCCGGATCAACGTGCTGGGCGCGATCGCGCACGACTGATCCCGTCCGCCGCGAAGGGGGTTCCGCCGGCCGGCGGGACCCCCTTCGTCGTGGCCGTGCGGGTCCGGGCGGCTCAGGCGGGTGGCTCGCCGAGCAGCGCCGCCAGCAGCTCCAGGTCCGCGCCGGTCAGGCTCTCCACCTGGTGTACGCCGTCGGTCGGCGGCACCGGCACCTCCGCCGGCACGGCCAGCACCGCCGCACCGGCGGCGAGCGCGCTGGCCACCCCGGTCGGCGAGTCCTCGATCGCCACGCAGCGGCCGATCGGCACGTCGAGCAGCCGGGCGGCGGTCAGGTACGGCTCGGGGTGCGGTTTGGCCGAGTCGACCTCGTCGCCGCAGACCACGGCGTCGAAGCTGTCCCGGCCGAGGGTGTCCAGGGCCACCTCGACCAGCGGCCGGCCGCTGGAGGTGACCAGCGCGGTGGGGATGCCGGCGGCGCGGACCGCCCGCAGCAGGGTCAACGCGCCCGGCCGCCAGCGCAGCCCGGTGCGGAACAGCTCCAGGATCCGCGCGTTGATCCATTCGGCGCTGGCCTGCGGGTCCCGCTCGGGTTGGCCGAGGTCGTCGTGGAGGATGCGCATCGACGCGGCCATCGCGGTGCCGATCATCGCCCGCCGGGCCGGACCGGTGAGCGTCCCCCCGTAGACGGCCGCCAACTCGTGCAGGGCGACGTCCCACAGCTTCTCGCTGTCGACCAGGGTGCCGTCCATGTCGAAGAGCACGGCGGCGGGGTGTGGGCTGCTCAGCGGAATCCTCCTGGCGCTCGCGGGTGGTCTCCGGGCGATCCTGCCAGGCGGACCCGGGGCGTCCGTCGCCGTACCGGCCGGACGTGACCTGCTCCTCAGCGCAGGTTGCAGGCGTCCAGGGACCGCTCGTAGCCGCGGAAGAACCAGTCGGTGCGCTGTTCGGCGGTGCCGTGCGAGCCCTCGGCGAACCACGGCTGGTCGGGGTCGTCGCCGACGGCGAGCAGCCCCTCCCGGAACTCGTCGAGGTCACCGGCGTCGAGCTTCAGGGTGCCGTCGCGGACGGAGTCGCCGAGGTACGCCCCGGCCATGCAGTCGGCCTGCAAC
This sequence comes from Micromonospora sp. S-DT3-3-22, assembly GCF_015354745.1. Lineage (NCBI taxonomy): Bacteria > Bacillati > Actinomycetota > Actinomycetes > Micromonosporales > Micromonosporaceae > Micromonospora > Micromonospora sp. S-DT3-3-22. The sequence continues at coordinate 76,052 of NZ_JACGMO010000003.1, read as the reverse complement.
TCCTGCTGGATGGTGAAGTCGGCGCGCAGGCCGAGGCGGACCTGGATGCCGTGGGCGTACTCGTGGCCCAGCAGGTAGAACACGAACGCGTCACCGACCTGCCGGAACGCCGACACCGACCAGTTGACGTCGTAGGCGATGAAGTCGCCCCGGGAGCAGTAGACGGCGTTGTTGCGCGGCAGCGCCTGCCCGGCGCAGGAGACCTCGCCCTCGCGCTGGTAGGGCACGATCCGGCTGATCGGGCGGAACTGCTGGCCGGAGGCCCGGAACTGGGCGGCCCAGTAGCGTTCGGCGATGGTGACGGCGTCGGCGATGTCGCTCTTGAACTCGGCCACGCTGGTCGTGCCGTCGGCGCGGGTGGTCTCCGCCTCGGGGGAGGCGGGGGCCGCCGGGCGCGTCGACTGCCGGGGGGCCGGTTCCCGGGGTTCCTGCGGGCCGCTCTCCCCCACCCCGCCGTCCGCGCAGCCGACCGCCACCACCAGCGCCGTCAACGCGGCGAGCAGTGGTCCGTGCGAGCGGCGTCGCGAGCCTGCCGTCACCGTGTGCCTCCCAGGCGTGCCGGTCCTGCGGCCGGTTGGTACCCCGACCGTGGAACGATCATGCCCGGCCGGCGTCCCGTTGACCATGGGCGGCCCGGATCGACCCGGCCGACGGTCAGTGGTGCTCCTGGCCCCGGTGGATCGTGTCGCCCTGGGCGAAGTGGCGTTCCGCTTCGTACCGGTGCTGTCTGGCCTGGGCGTCCCGCCGGGCGGCGCGGTCCTCGGCCCCGACGGTGCGGGCCCGGTCGCGCCAGGCGGCCCAGCCGACCGTGCCGATCATCACCAGGGCCACCACCCCGAGCACCAGCCACATCGTCGTCATGCGGCCACGGTAGGTGACCGCCGCCACCGGCCCGGTCGGCGGTTAGCCTCGGGTCCGGTGTCCGGATCGGCCCGGCGGCTCCGACGTCCCGGATGTCCGGCCGCACCCGGCGGCCGAGAGGAGGGCCCGTGAAATACATGATCATGTTGTACGGCTCGCAGCGCGACTACGACGCCATGGCCGGCCGACCCGGGGCGCAGCCGCCGATGACGCCGGAGCAGGTCGCCGCGATGCACGAGCACATGGCGGCGGTGCACCAGGAGCTGGCCGAATCCGGCGAACTGGTCGACGGGCAGGGGCTGACCGCGCCGGTGCACGCCCGCCGGGTACGGCTGCGGCAGGGCACGACGGTGGTGACCGACGGGCCGTACCCGGAGACGCAGGAGGTGCTGGCCGGGTTCACCATCGTCGACTGCGCCGGCTTCGACCGGGCCACCGAGATCGCCGCCCGGTTCGTCGACCCGGACGCCGAGGGCGGGTACGTCGACGTACGACCGGTCGCCGACGGCATCGACGACCTGGACGGCTGACCCGGCGCGATGGGACCGTCCACCGTCGAGGACCTGTTGCGCGTGCTCGCGCCGCAGGTCCTCGGTGCGCTCGTCCGCCGGTACGGCCACTTCGACACCGCCGAGGACGCCGTCCAGGAGGCGCTGCTGGCCGCCGCGACCCGCTGGCCGGTCGACGGGCCGCCGGAGCAGCCCAAGGCCTGGTTGATCACCGTGGCCGCCCGTCGGTTGACCGACCTGCTCCGCGCCGAGCAGGCCCGGCGACGGCGGGAGGACGACGCCGGCCGGGGGCGACGGTGGCTCGCCCCGCCGGCCGACCACCGGGAGCCGGGCGACGACAGCCTGGTGCTGCTGTTCCTGTGCTGTCATCCGGCGCTGCCGCCGGCCGCCCAGGTGGCGTTGACCCTGCGCGCCGTCGGCGGGTTGGGCACCGCCGAGGTGGCGCGGGCGTTCCTGGTGCCCGAGGCGACCATGACCCGCCGGATCACCCGCGCCAAGCAGCGCATCCGGGACAGCGGGCTGCCGTTCGCGCTGCCCGACGCCGACGAGCGCGCAGCCCGGGTCGACGCCGTCCGGCAGGTGCTCTACCTGATCTTCAACGAGGGGTACGCCAGCACCACCGGCCCGCGCCTGCGCCGGGTGGACCTGTCCACCGAGGCGATCCGGCTGACCCGGCTGCTGCACCGGTTGCTGCCCGACGATCCGGAGGTGACCGGGCTGCTGGCGTTGATGCTGCTCACCGAAGCCCGGGGCCCGGCCCGGGTCGGCCCGGACGGTGAGCTGGTACCGATGGCGGAGCAGGACCGGAGCCGCTGGCGGGCCGACCAGATCGCCGAGGGGGTGGCCCTGGTCAGCGCGGTGCTGCCGCGCGGCGACATCGGGCCCTACCAGCTCCAGGCGGCGATCGCGGCGGTGCACGACGAGGCGGCGAGCGCCGGGGCGACCGACTGGGCGCAGATCGAGGCCCTCTACGGGGTGCTGCTGGGAATGTCGGACAACCCGGTGGTGGCGCTCAACCACGCGGTGGCGGTGGCCATGGCCCGGGGTCCCGCCGTCGGGCTGCGCCTGCTCGACGCGCTGGCCGACGACCCCCGCGTCGGCGACGACCCCCGCCGGCACGCCGCCCGCGCGCACCTGCTGGAACGCTGCGGCGACCTCGCCGGCGCGCGGGCGGCGTACGCCCACGCGGCCCGCCGCTCGACCAGCCTGCCCCGCCAGCGCTACCTGTACGGCCGGCTGGCCCGGCTGGCCGACGCCGGGGACGGTGAGCACGGCAACGGATGACCGTCACCGGGCGGCGCTGCGATGGTGGACGGGTCGCCTGGCCAGGCCCGTCACTGTCTTCGAAGCTGGAGGGCTCGATGGACCATCCGCGCGATCTGCTCGACGCCGCGACGAAACTGCGCACCGAGATGGTGGACCGGCTGGGTGTCCTGGTCGCCGCCGAGTCGGCCCCCGGCGACCTGCCCCACCTGGAGTCCTGCGCCGACCTGCTCGCCCGCTGGGGCGAGGAGGTGCTCGGCCGGCCCGCCGAACGCATCGTCGTCGACGGGCTGCCGCACCTGCTGTGGCCGGCGGCCCGGCAACGGGTGCTGCTGCTCGGCCACTTCGACACGGTCTTCCCCACCGGCACCGTCCGGTCCCGGCCCTTCACCGTACGCGGGGACGTCGCCACCGGCCCCGGGGTGTGCGACATGAAGGCCGGGATCGTGCAGATGTTCACCGCACTGGGCCTGCTGGCCGACACCTCCCGGGTGGGGGTGCTGCTCACCTGCGACGAGGAGAGCGGCTCCGGCACCTCCCGGCCGCTGATCGAGCGCGAGGCGCGCCGCTCGGACGCGGTGCTGGTCTGCGAGGCGGCCACCCCGGACGGGCAGGTGAAGGTGGCCCGCAAGGGCGGCTCGGTGTACCGGGTCATCGTGCAGGGCCGGGCCGCCCACGCCGGGGTGGAACCCCAACGGGGGGTGAACGCCACCGTCGAGGTCGCCCACCAGATCCTCACGCTGCGCGCCCTCGGCGCGGGGCACAGCGCCGGCACCTCGGTCACCCCGACCCTGCTGGCGGCGGGCACCACCACCAACACGGTGCCGGAGCTGGCCAGCCTGGCCGTCGACGTCCGGGCGTGGACCAGTGCCGAACTCGAACGCGTCGACCGGGCCATCCACGGGCTGGTGCCGTTCCTGCCCGAGGCGACGGTGGCGGTGGAGGGTCGTATCGGCCGGCATCCGATGCCCCCGGAGCTGGCCCGGCCGCTGCTGGAGGTCGCCCAGTCGGTCGCCGGCCGGCTCGGCCTGCCGGCGCTGGGCGGGGCGCACGCGGCGGGTGCGTCCGACGGCAACTTCACTGCCGCGCTGGGGGTGCCGACCCTGGACGGGTTGGGCGCGGTGGGTGGTGGGGCGCACGCCCGCGACGAGTACGTCCACCTCGACCGGATGCCGGAGCGCACCGCCCTGCTGGCCGGTCTGGTCGACCAACTGTCCATGAAGGAGTGCGCCTGAGCGCGGTCCGGCCGGCGGGGCCGTAGGCTACCCCCTGTCGGCGAGCGACCGACGGGCAGGGGTCGGACGCGCGCATGAGTACGGCACAGCGGTCGGGGTCGTCCGTTCCCCTGCTCGGCGTCGAGGAGGAGTTCCTCGTCGTCGACGCCGAGCGGGGCGAGGTGACGCCGCACGCCGCCACGGTGGTCGACCGGGCCCGCCCGGCGCTCGGCGGCCGGGTGGGTGGCGAGATCACCGAACTGCAGATCGAGACCCGCACCGATCCCTGCCACGCGGTGGCGGATCTGCACGCGCAGCTCGTCGAGGCGCGTGCGGCGTTGCAGGCGGCGGCGGGTCGGGACGGGCTGCGGGTGGTCGCCACCGCTTCCCCGGTGCTCGGTCCGGCGGTGCCGCCGCCGATCACCCAGGGGCCCCGGCAGGACCGGGGCAACGCCACCTACCGGGGGCTGCACGACGACCTGGCGATCTGCGCGGTGCACGTGCACGTGGAGCAGCCGGACCGGGACCGGGCGGTGCTGGTCGGCAACCACCTGCGTCCGCACCTGCCGGTGCTGCTGGCGCTCACCGCCAACTCGCCCTTCTGGCGCGAGCGCGACACCGGCTACGCGAGCTGGCGCAGCCTGACCTGGCAGCGCTGGCCGGTGGCCGGGCCGCCGCCGTTCCTGACCTCGGCCCGGCAGTACGACGCGCACATCGACCTGCTGCTCGACGCGGGCGCGATGGTCGACTCGGGGACGATCTTCTGGGACCTGCGGCTGTCGGCCCGCCATCCCACCCTTGAGGTGCGGGTGGCCGACATGCCGATCACCGCCGCCGAGTCCGCCGGGTTCGCCGCGCTGGTCCGGGCCCTGGCGATGGTCGCCGCGATCGCCGTCGAGCGGGGCGACGAGGGGCCCCGCACCGACCCGGACCTGATGCGGCTGGCGTACTGGCGGGCGGCCCGCGACGGGATGGGCGGCCACGGTGTCGAGGTCGGCACCGGCCGGCTGCTGCCCGCCGGGGTGCTCGCCGCGCAGCTGGTCGAGCTGGCCCGGCCGGCGTTGGAGGAGACCGGCGACGGCCCCCGGGTGCAGCGGTGGCTGGCCGGGCTGGCGGCCGACGGCGACGGGGCGGCCCGGCAGCGGGCGGCGGCGGCCACCCGGGGCCGGCTCACCGACGTGGTCGCCGCGCTGGTCACCGCGACCGCTCCGGACGTGCCCGATGGGCAAGACAGCACACTGGCGTAACGACGAACCGGCGCGCCTCGGAAATGCTGGGAGCAGCCGGCCCACGCAGCCCTCGCGTCCACTGTGGACTGAGGACAGGCGGTGGTCGGCGGTGGTTCTCCCAGGGAGGCGACAGATGGCCGACACGGTCCTGCTACCCACCGTCCCGATCCGACTCGAACGCCGTCCGGCGGCGGACATGGTCCGCGCGGCGGAGGCGTTCGCCGACCAGATGGCCCGCCGCCGTTCGGTGCGCGACTTCGCCCCCGACCCGATACCCGAGGGGGTGATCGAGGCGGCGATCAGGGCCGCCTCGACCGCCCCCAGCGGGGCCAACGTGCAGCCGTGGCGGTTCGTCGTGCTGACCGACCCGGCCCGCAAGCGCCGGCTGCGCGCGGCGGCCGAGGCCGAGGAACGCGACTTCTACCAGCGGCGCGCCCCGCGGGAGTGGCTGGGTGCGATCGCCGCGCTCGGCACCGACTGGGAGAAGCCGTTCCTGGAGACCGCACCCGCCGTCATCGTCGTGTTCGAGGTGCACCAGGGGCCGCACAGCCCCAAGCCGTACTACGTCAAGGAGTCCGTCGGCATCGCGGTCGGCCTGCTGATCACCGCGCTGCACCAGGTCGGGCTGGCCACCCTGACGCACACGCCCAGCCCGATGCGGTTCCTCAACGAGGTGTGCGAACGCCCGCCGGAGGAACGACCGAACCTGGTGCTGCCGGTCGGGTACCCGGCGCCGGACGCGCGGGTGCCCGACCTGGCCCGCAAACCGCTCGACGAGATCATGATCCGTCAGTGAGGTCCCTGCTGAGGAAGCGCACCAGTGGCTCCACGTGCCGGTCCGGCCGCCGCCACTCGGCCAGCAGGTCCTCCAGCAGGTGCTGCTCGGCCACCAGTTCGCCGTGGCGGTACCGCCGGATCACCGGGTGGATGAAGGCGCTCTCCCGGGCCCGGTCCGGGATCGGGTGCCGTTCGATGGCGAACACGTCGCCGTAGTCGTCGCGGCCCCAGCGCAGGGCCAGGGTGTAGCAGTGGGCGGAGTCGGCGAACCGCTGCACGGCGTAGTCCTCCGGCAGGTCCTCGTAGTGCCGGAAGTCGCCGGTGGCGTCGTCGCGGACGAAGACGTCGCAGAGGTACTCGAACTGGGTCCACAGCGCCGAACTCCAGTTGACCCGGTCCAGCATCACCTTGGTCAGCGAGGCCGGCTCGCCCGACGCGGTGGCGACGGGCAGCGGCACGTCGTCGTACCGCTCCCGCAGCAGCCGGGTGAAGGTCCGCAGGTTGTACCGGAACCCGTCGATGAACGGCGACGAGGCGTGCTTCACGTCCCGCGCCTGGGCGATGGTGCCGGCGAAGTACAGGTCGTCGACGTTGCTCGACTGCCAGTCGGGGCGCAGGCCCGGCATCCGGCCGTCGCGCACCATGTCCGGGGCGCAGGAGGCGTCGAACAGGGAGGTGTCCATCCGGAAGCCGGTACAGCGCAGCACCTCGTGATAGTCGAGTTCGGCGGTCTCGCCCTGGGCGTGGGTGTAGGTGATCGAGACGCGGAACCTGCCGTCGACCGGCCGGATCTCGTCGATGGTGCAGTCGAGCACCGAGTGCAGCGTCTTGAACTGGTAGCTGTCGAGGATCGCGCCGTACTGGCCCCGGACGTCGCCGGGGTGCTTGGTGTTCCAGGCCAGCCGCAGCGGCTGCCGGCTGGCCAGGTGCACCATCGAGGCCTTGCCGAGGATCGACGAGGCGGTCTCGAACGCCGAGTTGCCCTTGCCGATGATCAGGACCCGCTTGCCGGCGTACCGGTCGGGGTCGACGTCCATCTCCTCGTAGCCGGTGGCGTGCTCGATGCCCTTGATGTCCGGCACGAACGGCCGCCCCCAGCCGGTCGCCACGATCAGGCACCGCGCCCGCACCACCCCCCGGTCGGTCCGGACGGTGAACCCGTCGTCGTCGCGGGAGACGTGCTCGACGGTGGTGCCGTAGCGGACCCGGAGCTGGTGCACCCGCTGGAACTCGGCGAGGTACCGCACCAGGTCGTCGGCGGCCGGCAGGTACTCCTGGCTGAACTTCGGGAACAGCAGCTCCGGGTCGTCGTTGAGCAGCGAGTTCCAGTCCCACCGCAGCCGGATCTCGGGGTCGCTGCTGTCGGTGTGCACCTTGTTGAGCGAGATCAGGCGGCGGTGGCGCGGGAACCGCCGGAAGAAGCCCCCCGGCTCGGCGCCACGTTCGAGCGTCAGGTAGTCGGCGCCCTGCTGCTGAAGGTAGTAACTCAGCTGTAGGCCGGCGGGCCCGGCTCCGACGATGACGTACGTGTGCGCGGTGTCGACCATCAGGTAACCCTTCGATGCGGAGGCGGTTCCTCCGACGATGAAGTGGACCACGAGATGTGTCAATGGTCGACGGCCGGGCGACGGCGGTCGGTCCCCCGGGGACGGCGGCGGAGGGCCGCCGGCTACGACGCGATGGTGAAGGCCGCCACCACGCCGTTGTGGTCGGACCTGGTGCCGCTGACGATGCTGTAGTCGGTCATCCACATCTCGCGGTACTCCTCCAGGCGCTTCCAGAAGTAGACGTAGTCGATGTGCCGGTTGCCGTGCGTCCCGGTCCCCTTCTCGCCGTACAGGTTGTAGCAGGAGCGCAGGTTCGGCAACTCGTTGGCCTCGAACACCTGCCAGGGGAACTTCTGGTAGCCGTACGCCCGGTCGGCGCTGAAGTCGACGTTCAGGTCGCCGCTGACGATGACCTGGCCGGAGTCCTTCTTGGCGGCCGCCAGCGTCTTGAGGGCCTGGAACTGCTGCTCGGCGCAGGCGGTCCGGGGCAGATCCTCGGGCCGGCCGTTGTTCTCGATGCTGGCGTTGGCGTGCGCGTTGAGGTGGTAGACGCTGCGTCCGGTCGCCTTGTGCCGGTAGCGGACCCAGTTGTTGTAGCGGGCCGGCGGCACCTCGCCCGGCCCGTTGGTGTCGCACACGAAGTTCGACCCCTTGTCGAGCACGTCGAACATGCTCTTGCGGGCCAGCAGCGCCTCGTTGGCCGCCTGCGTGGGTTCGGGCGCGTACAGCCACCAGCCGTTCGCGGCGGCCCAGTCCTTCAGGTACGCCTTGCGGTTGCCCACCTCGTTGAGCCCGACCAGGTCCGCCTTCGCGGTGACCAGTTCCAGGTCGTGGACGAAGTCGGCCTGGTTCAGCTCGTTGAGGATGTTCAGGGTCCCCGCCGTGAAGGTGGAGTTCGCGGCGGCGGGAGTGGCCGGCACCAGGCTCACCAGCAGCACCGCCGCGCCGACGAGCGCACCTGCGCCACGCGCCGACCATCGTTGTCCGCGTGCCATGGCTGTCCTCTCCGGAGCGCTGACGACCGGCGCGACACGATCCGACCGTGAAGGAAGGTTACCTTTGTCAACTCCGGGCAGGTAGCTTAGTTTCACTCTCCGGACAACGGGAACGCATTGTCGGCAGTGAATAACCGATTGCTGCCGGGGAGATCCCATGCACCCACGAAGGACCTGGCGACCGGCGCTGATCCGCCGGGCGGGCCGTCGTGGGCCGGTCAGTCGTCGCGCTGGCGGCCCGACCGGCGGGTGGCACGGGCGACCACGACGGCGGCGGCGAGGCTGAGCGCGGCGGCACCCAACTGCAACAGGCCGTCGAGCAGATCGACGAGGTCGGCGAGAGAGGTGGATTCCACTGTGGCCTCCGGGGGTTGGTCCCCCGCCGTCCGCGTGCTGCGGAGGCGGCCCCCCGGGCCCGACGGTGACATCCACGGGCGCCACCGGAATTATGGCACGGCGGTCCGAACGGCGTCACCCGCCGACCACTGCCCGTCGCCGGGCCGGGCCGGCACCGGGGCGACGCCGGCCGGTCAGAGCTGGCCGGGGTAGAAGCCGTACCGGGCCAGGGGTTCGACGATGTTCCGTTCCTCGTAGGACAGGTGCGACAGCAGGGTGTCGGTGAGCACGTCCACCGCCTGCTGGAGGTCGGTGAGCCGCCCCGGGTCCCCGATCAGCGCGACCAGGGCCCGGTCGACGCCCTCGACGACCTCGTGGATGACGACGTGTTCCTGCTCCAGCCGGTCGATCACCGGGGCCAGCCCCGGATCGGCCCGCCGCAGGTGCGGGAAGATCGCGTCGTCCTCCAGCCCGTGGTGCTGGGTGACCAGCGTGCAGTAGGCGGCGCAGTACGCCCCCAGCGTCCAGTTGTTCTGCCGCAGGGTCATCCGGTTGAGCGCGCCCCGGGCGTCCCCGGCGGAGACCACCCCCCGGCGGACCTGGTCGAGCAGGTCGCGGATCTCCCCCAGTTCCCGACGCAGGTGGTCGTGCACGTCGACCAGGTGCCCGCCGACAGCCTGGGCCTGCGGGGAGTAGACGTGCCCGGCCGGGGCGGGCGGGGCGACGGGCCGGGTCGACTCGTCCCAGAGCCGGTGGTCGCTGTGCCGTACCTCCGGTGCGGGGGTGGGGGTGACCGCGAGCCCCGGCACGCCCCCGGCCCGGACGGTCTCCCGCCGGCCCTGCGCCGGTCCCGCCGCACCGGCCGGCTCCGCAGTACCACCCGCCGGCCCGGCCGGCTCCCCCGGCGGTGGCACGGCCGGCGCGGGGGCGGTCGTGCCGGCCCGCTCGGCGGCGACGAGTTCGCGGACGCCGGGGGCGACCTCCTGGGCGAAGAGCTGGATGCTGGCAGGGTCGTCGGTGCCGAGGACGAACCCGGAGGTGCCGTGCTCCAGCACCAGGTCGGTCAGCTCCCGCACCCACTGCCGGGGCGGCCCGTCGAGGAACCCCGTGCCGGTCCGGGCGAACCGGCCGGAGACGTTCAGCAGCCGCCGCACCTCGGCGGGGTCGCGCCCGGCCTCCGCCGCACCCTCGTCGACGAGCGCGTTGAGCCCGGCCAGGTCCGCCGGCCCGTTCGACAGGTACGCCAGCGACGGCAGCCAGCCGTCCGCCGTGCGCCCCACCAGCCGCAGCAGCCTCGGCTTGTACGCGCCGACCCAGATTCCCACCGGGTGCGCCGGGGCGGGGCCGCGCTTCGCGCCGACCACCCGGTAGTGCTCGCCGTCGACCCGTACCCCGCCGCGCCGGTCGGCGGCCCACACCTCCCGGATGATCCGGATCGCCTCGTCGAGGGCGTCCACCGCCTGCCCGGGGGTGCGCCGTCGGCCCCCGTTGGCCTCGATGGCGTCCCAGAACGCGCCCGTGCCGAGGCCGAGTTCGACCCGGCCGCCGCTGAGCAGGTCGAGGCTGGCGACGCTGCGGGCCAGCACCACCGGCTGCCGCAGCGGCAGGTTGAGCACGTTGCCGGCCAGCCTGATCCGGCTGGTCGCCGCCGCCAGGTAGGACATCAGCGTCCAGGTGTCGAGGAAGCCCGGCTGGTAGGGGTGGTCCTGGAACGTGACGAGGTCCAGGCCGACCTGTTCGCAGAGCCGGGCGCGGGCGACGACCTGCTCCGGGTGCCCGGCGTCGGGGGTGAGGAAGCCGCCGAACAGCAGCTCGTGTCCGTAGTCGGTCATGACGCTGCCGTCACCTGCCCCCTCGTCGCGTCCGGCGTCGCCCGGCCCGGTGGGGCGACCGGCCCACCGTAGCGCCGACCTGCGCCGACCCGCCGGGCGGTCGCGGGTTTCGGGTCAGCGCGGGGTGGGGCGCCGGTGCGCTCAGACGTCGACGGTGAGGTGCACGGCCACCCGGTCGCCCACCGCGAGCCCCTCGGCCGTCCGCACCCGGGTCTTCACCGGCACCAGGTAGCGCCCGTCACGGGGAAACAGCGACGTCCGCCAGCGGGTGTCCCCGATCCGGGCCGTGACCGGGACCATCCCCCAGCCGTAGCTGACCGCGGCGGACGCCGCCGCGAGCTCCGCGCACCCGTCGTCGGGGACGGTGACGAAGTGCCAGGGCGCGGGTCCCCTCCACCACCACAGTTCGCCGCTGAACGCCAGTTCCACCCGGTCAGGATAGGAACAGCGCCCCGGCACGGCCACCGGGACGATCACGACTGGCACATCTTGCGACCGCTTGCGAGGCTAGGAGCCGTGTATGACTACGACCTGTTGGTGCTGGGCTCCGGGCCCAGCGGTCAGAAGGCGGCGATCGCCGCCGCGAAGCTCGGTAGGCGGGTCGGCATCGTGGACCGCCGCGACATGATCGGTGGGGTGTGCATCAACACCGGCACCGTCCCCTCCAAGACGCTGCGGGAGGCCGTGCTCTACCTCACCGGCCTGAGCCAGCGGGACCTGTACGGCAGCAGCTACCGGGTCAAGGAGGAGATCACCGTCGGTGATCTGGCTGCCCGGACGCAGCACGTGATCAGCCGGCAGACCGACGTCATCCGCAACCAGCTCGCCCGTAACCGGGTCGCGTTGATCACCGGCACCGGCCGGTTCGCCGACCCGCACTCGATCTGGGTGGACGGTGGCTCCGGCCACGAGTCCAAGATCACTTTTGACAAGATCGTCATCGCTGCGGGCACCCGCCCGGCCCGGCCGGACAGCGTCGACTTCGACGACCGGACGATCGTCGACTCCGACGGGGTGATCAACCTCCAGGCCGTGCCGCGCAGCATGGTGGTGGTCGGCGCGGGCGTGATCGGCATGGAGTACGCCTCCATGTTCGCCGCGCTCGGCACGAAGGTGACCGTGGTGGAACGCCGCGACGGGATGCTCGACTTCTGCGACGAGGAGATCGTCGAGTCGCTCAAGTACCACCTGCGCGACCTGTCGGTGACGTTCCGCTTCGGCGAGGAGGTCGCGGCGGTCGAGAAGCACGAGACGGCCGCGCTGTGCGTCCTCAAGAGCGGCAAGAAGATCGTCGCGGACACCGTCATGTACTCGGCCGGCCGGCAGGGGCAGACCGACGACCTGGCCCTCGACGCGGCCGGGCTGGAGGCCGACCGGCGCGGCCGGATCGCGGTGGACGAGCACTACCGCACCAGCGTCGAGCACATCTACGCGGTCGGTGACGTGATCGGCTTCCCGGCGCTGGCGTCCACGTCGATGGAGCAGGGCCGGATGGCGGCACTGCACGCCTGCGGGGAGCCGGTGCGCGAGCTCCAGGAGTTGCAGCCGATCGGCATCTACACGATCCCGGAGATCAGCTTCGTCGGGAAGACCGAGGATGAGCTGACCAACAGCGCCACTCCGTTCGAGGTCGGCATCGCCCGCTACCGCGAGCTGGCCCGGGGGCAGATCGTCGGCGACTCGTACGGCATGTTGAAGCTGCTGGTGTCCCCGCAGGACGGGCGGCTGCTCGGGGTGCACGTGTTCGGCACCGGCGCGACCGAGATCGTCCACATCGGGCAGACGGTGATGGGCTGTGGCGGCACGGTCGACTACCTGATCGACACGGTCTTCAACTATCCGACCCTGTCCGAGGCGTACAAGGTCGCCGCGCTGGACGCGTCCAACAAGATCCGCAACATCACCCGGATCGAGGGGTGACCCGCCGGCTGTCGCGGGCCCGGCGTCGGGCCCGCGACAGCCGGCGGGCACGGTCACCGTCCGGGTACGCGAGGTGGCTGGCGGCCGTCGACGCCACTACCCTCGACGGGTAGTCAACCGCCGATCGACAGGGTCCGCCTCGTGATGCCGAGAAGTCCGACCGTGGACGGGCAGTCGCCGGGTGACAGCCGCCGCCGGAGCCTCGGGGCGCTGCTGCGGCGGGTGCATCTCGGTGGCCCGGTGTCGCGGGCCGGCCTGGCCGAGTGGCTGGGCGTCAACCGCAGCACGGTCCTGGCGCTCACCACGGAACTGGTCGCGGCCGGCCTGGTCCGGGAGGGCTTCCCCGAACTGACCGGGCGGGCCGGTCGGCCGTCCCTGGTGGTCCGGCCGGCCGCCGACCGGGTGTACGTGCTCGCCTTCGACATCGCGGTGGACCGGCTGGTCGCGGCCCGGGTGGGGCTGGGCGGGGCGATCCAGGACCGCCGCGAGGCGCACCGGGCCCGCGCGGGCGCGGACCTGGACACCGTCGTCCGCGTGCTGGCCGACCTCGGGCGGCAGTTGCACGGCACGGCGGCGTCGGGGGCGACCTGCGTCGGGATCGGCGCGTCGTACTGCGGGATGATCCGGCCGGGCGACGGGATGGTGCGCTTCGGGCCGGACATGGGCTGGGTGGATCAGGCGTTCGGCGCGGAACTGGCCCGCCGGCTCGATCTCGGGCTGCCGGTCCTCGTCGGCAACGAGGCTCACCTGGGCGCGGTGGCCGAGCACCAGCGCGGGGTGGGTGTCGGGGTGAACAACCTGGTCTACCTGCACGGCGACGTCGGGGTCGGCGGCGGGATCATCGTCGGTGGCGAACTGCTCGGCGGCGACGGCGGGTACGGCTCCGAGGTCGGTCACATGCTGGTCAACCCGTACGACGGCAGACCGTGCGGGTGTGGTTCGCGCGGCTGCCTGGAGGCGGAGGTCGGGGAGCGGGCGCTGCTCGACGCGGCGGGTCGGCCCGCCGACCGGATCGGCCGGGGCGCCGTCCGGGAGGTGGTGGACGCGGCGGACCGGGGCGACCCGACGGCCCGGGAGGCGCTGCGGACCGTCGGCGACTGGCTGGGCATCGGGGTGGCGAACGTGATCAACCTGTTCAACCCCGGCATGGTGATCTTCGGCGGGATGCTGCGGGAGGTGTACCGGGGCTCGGCGGCGCACGTGCGGGAGCGGATCGCCGTCAACGTCCTGCCGGTCTCGCGTACCCGGGCGCAGCTGCGGGTGTCCGCCCTCGGCGACGACGCCACCCTGGTCGGCGCGGCGGAACTCGGCTTCACCCGGCTGCTCGCCGACCCGTTGGGGATGCCGGTCGGCTGAGCGGCCGGCCGAAAACCGGTTGGCGGGAGCGGTCCGGTGGGCCAGGCTGACGGGCATGACGTACTGACGGACACCTCCGCATCCCGCCCGCGCCGCGCCGCGCGCCCTCGCACGCCGTCGTGCCGCCGCGCGCCGTCCGTCCGTTCCCGTCACCCGAAACGAGCGTCCGTGTCCCCACAGCATTCCCTGCCGCCGCCGACCACGGCCACCGTCACCGTCTTCGCCTCCCCCGACAGCTGGATCGAGTCCGACGCCGTCCGGCAGTGCCACCAGGTGGCCGCCCTCGACGGCATGCGGCACGTCGCCGCCATGCCCGACCTGCACCCGGGCAAGGGCGCCCCGATCGGCGCGGCGATGGCCTCGACCGTGCTCTACCCGCACCTGGTGGGCTCCGACATCGGGTGCGGCATCGCCGTCTTCCCGATCGGCCTGAAGCGGGCCGTGCCCGAGCGGATCGCCGCCCGGTTCCCGGATCTGGACCGGTCGCCGGACCCCGACGATCCGGCCCGGGCCGTCGCGCCCGGCGAGCCGCCCGCCGGTCACGTCGAGGGGCTCGGCACGGTCGGTCGGGGCAACCACTTCGTCGAACTGGCCCGGATCGACACCGTCCTCGCGGCGGACCACGCGGGCCGGCTCGGGCTCACCACCGGTGACCTCGTGCTCATCGTGCACAGCGGGTCGCGGGGCCTGGGCGAGCGGATCCTGCGGGCCCACACCGAGGCGTACGGCGCGGGGCCGGCCCCCGACCCGGCCGGCTACCTGGCGCGGCACGACGCGGCGGTCCGCTGGGGTGCGCTCAACCGGCGGGTGCTGGCCGCCCGGGTCGCCCACGCCCTGGGGGCCGAGCCCACCGAGCCGGTCGTCGACCAGTGCCACAACCTGGTCGAGGTCCGCGACGGCGGATACCTGCACCGCAAGGGGGCGGCCCCGGGCGACGGCCGGGACGTGCTGGTCGCCGGCACCCGGGGCACCCCGTCGTACCTGGTGGCCGGGCACGCGGGCCCGGCGGCCAACCACTCCGTGGCCCACGGCGCGGGTCGCAAGATGTCCCGCGCCGACGCGCTGCGCCGGGGGCGGGCCAAACACACCGTCGCGCAGCTGCGGCGTACGCCGGTGGGGTCGCTGGTGGTGTGCGGCGACCGGCAGTTGCTGTTCGAGGAGGCCCCGACGGCCTACAAACGCATCGAGCAGGTGATCGCCGACCTCGTCGCGCACGACCTGGCCACCCCGGTGGCGAGCACCGTCCCGCTGGTCACCTACAAGACGCCCGACATCGGGCCGGCCCGCCGGGACGGGCGTCGGCGGGGTCGGGGGTGAGCGTCCACCTGCTCCTGTCGGCCGGGCGCGGCCCGCAGGAGTGCGCCTGGGCGGTGGCCCGGCTGCTGGGCCGGTTGGCGGCCGACGCCGCCCGGCACCGGGTGGACAGCCACCGGGTCGAGTCCGTCCCCGGTGACCGGCCGGGCACCTACCGGTCGGTCCTGGTCCGGCTCGACGGGCCCGGCGCGGCGGCGTTCGCCGCCGGGTGGACGGGCACCCTGTGCTGGCAGGCGCCCAGCCCGTACCGGCCGGCGACCGGTCGGAAGAACTGGTACGTCACCGCCCGGCCGTGCCGGGTGGACACTCCGAGCACCGCGTTCGTCGAGGCCGACGTGCACGTCGTCGCCTGCCGCACCGGCGGACCGGGCGGTCAGCACCGGAACAAGGCCAGCACGGCGGCGCGGGCGACCCACCGCCCCTCCGGCACCGTCGTCGTGGTCGACACCGAACGGCAGTTCAGCCTCAACCGCGCCGCCGCCCTGCGGCTGCTGCGGCGGCGCCTCGCCGAGGGCGACGTGCGCGCCGGCCGCGCCGTCACCGCCGCCCGCCGACGCCTGCACGACGAACTCGTCCGGGGCGAGCCCGTGCGGGTCGAACGTCCCCACCCGCCCGGGGCGACCGGGGACCGGGTCAGGAGCCGTCCCGCAGGTCGGCCAGCCGGTCGCGGGTAAAGCGGATGTCGTCGAAGACGACCCGGCAGCCGTCGCCGGTGGGCGACTGCGCCTCCAGGCCGATCGTGGCGGCGGTGGCCGCGCCGTCGATGCCGAAGTACCTGACCATCCGCCAGGTCCGTCCGTCGACCGAGGCGTGGTACGCGAACGCGTGGTCGATCCGGGACACCCGCAGCCAGACCGTACGGGCGTCGACGACGAAGGCGTTGGCGTCGTCGGCGACGCCCCGGGCGACCACCGAGACGATCATCGGTTCGCCGTCGGGAGAGAGTTCGAAGCAGAGCTTGCCCCAGTGCCGCTCGTCGACCCAGAGCAGCAGCACCCCGGCGTCGTAGGTGGCCGCGAAGTCGACGGTGACCCGGGCGCTGAACTGGAAGTCGCCGTCCGGAGGCGGGCCGAGCAGGGTCGCCGCGTCGAGCGTCGCCCCGGCGGCCGGGTCACCCGCCGCCGGGTCGATGAAGATGTCGCTGCGCGGGGCCGCCGACCCGGTCACCGCGCCGTCGGCCTCGGCGAGCGTCCACGCCGCCTCGGGCGACGGTGACAGGGCGAACGGCAGACCCGGGACGTTCCAGCTGGTGGTCATGGCGGCCATTATCCGCCGCCGCTGCGGCGCACCTCGCCCGGCCGGTCCCCTGCCGGGTCGGTGCCCGCCGCGTATCCGCCGACGCTGCGGCGCACCTCGCCCGGCCGGTCCCCTGCCGGGTCGTTGCCCGCCGCGTATCCGCCGCCGCCGCAGCGCGTCGTCCGGCCGGCTCCCCTGCGGGCCGGTGCCCGCCGCGGTCGGTCGGGCCGCCTAGGGTGAGGGCATGGCTGAGCGAGGTCTGACCCTGATGGCGGTGCACGCGCACCCCGACGACGAGGCGACGAGCACCGGTGGCGTGTTGGCCCGGTATGCGGCGGAGGGCATCACGACGGTGTTGGTGACCTGCACCGACGGCGGTTGCGGCGACGGCCCCGGCGGGGTCAAGCCGGGCGACCCGGGGCACGACCCGGCCGCCGTGGCGGCGATGCGGCAGGCCGAGCTGGAGGCCAGTTGCGCGGCGTTGAAGGTCAGCCACCTGGAGACGCTCGGCTACGCCGACTCCGGGATGATGGGCTGGTCAACCAACGAGTTGCCGGGCGCGTTCTGGACCACTCCGGTGGCGGAGGCGGCGCAGCGGCTGGCGGAGCTGATCCGCCGGTACCGGCCGGACGTGGTGGTCACCTACGACGAGAACGGCTTCTACGGCCACCCGGACCACATCCAGGCCCACCGGATCACCATGGCCGCCGTCGAGCTGACCGACATCCCGGCGAAGGTCTACTGGACCACCGTGCCGCGGACGGCGTTCGCGGAGTTCGGCCGGGTGATGAAGGAGTTGGGCGTCGAGTGGGCCGAGCCGGACGAGACGGAGGGCGCGGAGGGGGCGGGCCCGCAGCTCGGCCTGCCCGACGACGAGATCACCACCTGGGTGGACACCAGCAACTGGGGGGCGCAGAAGTTCGACGCGCTGGCCGCACACGCCAGCCAGACCGAGAACATCTTCTTCCTGCGGATGGGGCGGGACCGCTTCGTCGAGCTGATGGGCCGGGAAACCTTCGTCCGGGTCCGTGACACCACCGGGGCGGCGCTACCCGAGGACGACCTGTTCGCCGGTCTGCGCTGACCGGCCGGCGATTGTTGCCGGCGTGTTCCAGCCGTAACCGGGACGGAACACCTCGGGGGTGGCTCGCCGGTCATCACCTCGGGAAGATGGATACTTCGGTATGGTTATCCATCGATAACCGTCTTCCCAGACTCTCCACAGCCGACGATGATCGCGTCATCGAAAGATGCGAGAGCATCTCGGATTGGGGAGGTCAGTTTGAGATCAGCCCTAGCGCTGGCCGGCGTCACCATGCTGGTCGGCAGTGGTCTCGTGGTCACCACCACGGGTGCGTCCGCCGCTCCGCCCGCCACCCCGGGACCGGCGCTGGTCGCCGCCGCCGACACCGCGCTCAAGGAGCACTCCCGCGCCGTCCGGACCTCGGCGAAGGACCGCTACGCCGTGCACAGCAGCAAGCGGGACGCCCAGGGCCGGGGCACGGTCCGCTACACCCGCACCTACGACGGGCTCCGGGTCTACGGCGGGGACGTCGTCATCCGCACCGGGGCCGACGGTGACTACGCCGGCAGCTCGGTCGGCCTGGCCGCGCCGCTGAGCCTCGCCACCACCCCGAAGGTCAGCGCCGCCAAGGCCCGCAAGGCGGCGACCACCGCGTTCTCCGGCCGGATCACCGGCACCGGGGCGGCGGAGCTGTTCGTCGACGCGAGCAGCGGCACCGGACGGCTCGCCTGGGAGACCGTGGTCACCGGTTGGGCGCCGGACGGGCAGACCCCCTCGAAGCTGCACGTGATCAGCGACGCGCTGACCGGCGCGCGGATCGGCTCGTTCGACGAGATCGAGTCCGTGGTCGGCACCGGCAACAGCGTCTACGCCGGCCCGGTCTCGATCGACACCACGCTGTCCGGGTCGACCTACAGCATGATCGACCCGACCCGGGGCAACGGCCGTACCTGCGACATGAACAACGGCACCTCGACCTGCACCACCTTCACCGACGCCGACAACGTGTGGGGCACCGGGGCGGCCTCGAACCGGCAGTCCGCCGCCGTCGACGCGCACTTCGGCGCGGCCATGACGTTCGACTACTTCACGAACGTGCACGGCCGCAACGGCATCTTCGGCAACGGCACCGGCGTGCCGAGCCGGGTGCACTACGGCAACGCGTACGTCAACGCCTTCTGGGACGGCGCGCAGATGACCTACGGCGACGGCTCGGGCAACGCCCGGCCGCTGGTCGCCCTCGACGTGGCCGGGCACGAGATGTCCCACGGCGTCACCGAGAACGTGGTCCCCGGCGGCCTGACCTACTCCGGCGAGTCCGGCGGCCTGAACGAGGCCACCAGCGACATCTTCGGCAACATGGTGGAGTTCTACGCGAACACCACCGCCGACCCCGGCGACTACCAGGTCGGCGAGAAGATCAACATCAACGGCAACGGCACCCCGCTGCGCTACATGTACAACCCGACGCTGGACGGCTCGTCGCACGGCTGCTGGTCGAGCAGCACCAACAGCATCGACGTGCACTACTCCTCCGGCGTGGCCAACCACTTCTTCTTCAACCTGGCCGAGGGCTCCGGGGCGACCTCGTACGGCACCTCGCCGCTGTGCGGCTCCGCGCCGCCGGTGACCGGGATCGGTCGGGCGAAGGCGGAGAAGATCTGGTTCCGCGCCCTGGACGCGTACTTCGTCTCGAACACCCGCTACGTGAACACCGCCCAGCCGACCAACACCGCGCGGCTGCACACCCTCTCGGCCGCCACCGACCTGTACGGCCTGTGCTCCACCGAGTACAAGGCCGTGATGGCCGCCTGGACCGCGGTGAACGTCACCGGCACCGAGTCGTGCGCCGCCAACGACTTCACCGTCGCGGTCGCCCCGGCGACGCTGACCATCGACCCGGGCACCTCGGGCACCGCCACGGTCACCACCACGGTCATCCGGGGCACCGCCGAGACGGTCACCTTCTCGACCGGCCCGCTGCCGGCCGGGGTGAGCGTGTCGTTCTCCCCGGCGTCGGTCACCGCCGGTGGGTCGACCACGGTGACGGTCACCGCCGCCGCCACCGCCGGCAGCGGCACGGTGCCGATCACGGTGGTGGGCACCGCCCCCTCGGTGGCCCGGACGACCACGCTGAACGTGACGGTGAACGGGCTGCCGGGCTGCTCCGGCAGCAACGGCACCGACGTGCCGATCGCCGACAACTCGACGGTGGAGAGCACCATCGTGATCAGCGGCTGCGCGGCGACCCCGTCAACCACCAGCAAGGTCGAGGTGCACATCGTGCACACCTACATCGGTGACCTCGTGGTCAGCCTGATCGCCCCGGACGGCAGCGTGTACACGCTGCAGAGCCGCTCCGGGGGCAGCGCCGACAACATCGACCAGACGTACACCGTGAACCTCTCCTCGGAGGTGGCGAACGGCGCCTGGCGGCTGCGGGTGCAGGACGCGGCGAGCCTGGACACCGGTTACCTCAACAGTTGGAGCCTGAACCTCTGACGCGTCCGTGACGCGGGCGGGCCATCCGGGTTTCCCGGGTGGCCCGCTCGCGCGTCGGCGACCCGACCCCACCCCGGTATAGTCATGTGCATCTATTGGTGTCACCGTCCCGACGCCGGCAGGTCCCCCACCACCCCACCACCGAGGAGGTCCGGATGACTCCGTACCGATCCCGCCTGCGGGCCTGGGCCGTCGCGTTCCTCGCGGCGGTCGCCCTGCCGGCCGCCCTGCTCGGCCCGCCGACGTCGGCGTCGGCCGCGAACACGCTGACCATGCTCGGCGCGGACGTCTCCTCCGTGCAGCGCAGCCTGGACCTCGGCGCGCGGTACTACGACGCCGCCGGCACCGCCCGCGACCCGCTCGACATCCTCAAGGGCCTCGGCGTCAACTACGTCCGGCTCCGGGTCTGGAACAACCCGGCCAGCGGCTGGAACAACAAGGCGAAGGTGCTGGCGTACGCGAAGACGGTCAAGGCCAAGGGCCTCAAGCTCATGATCGACTTCCACTACTCGGACACCTGGGCCGACCCGGGCAAGCAGTACAAGCCCGCCGCCTGGGCCAACCACGGCATCGGCCAGCTCCAGACCGACGTCTACAACTACACCTACGACGTGTGCACCAGCCTGCGCAACCAGGGCACCACGCCGGACAGCGTGCAGATCGGCAACGAGATCAACGTCGGCATGCTGTGGAACGACGGCAAGGTCGTCAACAACGACTTCACCAACCTCAGCCTGCTGCTCAAGGCCGGTTACCAGGCGACGAAGCAGTGCAACGGCGGCACCCAGGTGATCATCCACACCGCCAACGCGGACAGCATGGACCACGCCCGCTGGTTCTACGACGGCATCCGGGCCAAGGGCGTGCAGTGGGACCTCACCGCCCTGTCGTACTACTGCATGTGGCACGGCACGCTGACCAACCTCTACAACGTCATCACCGACGTCCGCACCCGGTACGGCAAGCCGGTGGTGCTCACCGAGACGGCGTACCCGTTCACCGCCGCGAACGCCGACGGCGAGCCGAACGCGATCAACGGCACCGAACCGTGCGCGGGGCACCAGGCGAGCTGGGCCGGCCAGGCCACCGAGTTCTCCTGGGTGCAGGACACCGCCCGCAACGCCGGCGCGGTCGGCGTCTTCTACTGGGAGCCGACCTGGTACGCGGTGCCCGGCAACGGGTGGGACCCGGCGAACATCAACGGCACCGGCAACCAGTGGGACAACATGGCCATCTTCAACTGGACCGGGCAGGTGAACCCGAACATCCGCTGGCGGCCGTAGGCGTCGCCGGTGCCGGCCGGGGCGGGGCCGCCGTCCCGGCCGGGTGGGACGGCCCACCGTCGGCGACCCGCCGGCCGGGCACTACCCTGGCGCGGTGCGATACGACGAGTGCGACTCGGCCATCCGTGAGCTGGTCGACGCGGCCGACGAGGACGACCTGCACGCCTTCGGGCAGGCGACCGTCACCCGGGTGCTGGCGTCCGGCCTGGCCGACGGGGCCGGCGAGGACGACCTGGACGAAGACGCCTGGGCCGCGCTGACCGCCGCCCGGGAGAGCGTCGCCACGGCCGACGCGACCGAGCTGCGGGGGCACCTCGACCGCATCGACGCGGGCATCCTCGCCGACGGCGACATGGACCCGGGCCTGATCGTCGCCCTGTCGGCCCTGGAGCACTGGACCAGCTACCTTGAGGAGCACCGGCGCGGCGAGCTGTACGAACTCGCCATCCGTTCCCTGGAGGAGGTCGACCACCGGGTCCCGGCGGCGCTCGACGACTTCCTCGCCGAGCCGGAGATGGCCGCCGAGTACACCCGGATCACGGCGTCGCTCACCGCGTAGCGCGCCGCCGCACCTCGTCGACCGCTCCTTTCGACCACCGGGTCCGGCCCGCATCGACGCCGGTCGGGCCACCGCGCCGCGGCGCTGCCGCCCGGTGGACGGCAGCGCCGCGCCGCGGGTTCAGCCCCGCCCGGTCCGGGCGCGTGCCGGCACGTCCACCGCCTGCCGGCCGGCGGCGACGGTCACCGGCCGCAGGCCAGGGTCAGCGCGCCGGGCGCACCGGTCCAGACGAGCATGCCGAACGTCGTGGTCGCGCCCGGGGCCAGCGTCCCGTTGTAGGAGGCGTTGCGCACC
Organism: Micromonospora sp. S-DT3-3-22; assembly: GCF_015354745.1. Taxonomy (NCBI): domain Bacteria; kingdom Bacillati; phylum Actinomycetota; class Actinomycetes; order Micromonosporales; family Micromonosporaceae; genus Micromonospora; species Micromonospora sp. S-DT3-3-22. Next base: position 54,001 of record NZ_JACGMO010000003.1, on the reverse strand, counting down.
GTGACGTCGACGCCGGAGGTGCTGAGCACCCCGTTCCAGAGTGCCGAGATGCGTTCGTCGCCGGACCACCGCCAGGTGACCTGCCAGCCGTTGAGCGTCTCCGCCGCCGTGTTGCGCACGGTCACCGTGGCGGCGTACCCGCCGGTCCACCGGTTGTCGACGGTGATCGTCGCCCCGCACGTCGGCGACGCGGCGGACAGCGTCCGCACCGGCCCGCTGATCACGTACGGGTCGTGCTTCTCCCCCGCGCTGAACCGGAACCAGTACTCGCTGTCCGGGGTCAGGCCCTCGACGGTGATGTCCCCGTACCGTTGCGGGCCGGACACCGCCGAGGCCACCGGGTTCCGCCACGCCGTGGCGTCCTCGCGGCTGGCGAAGAGGACCAGGGTCATCGGCGGGTCGTACCCGCACGGCGGGCTGAGGAGCATCGAGTAGCGGACGGTGATGCTCGTGGTGGTGGCCGACAGGAACTGGCCGGAGACCGGCAGCGCCGGGGGGCACGCGTAGGTGGGGGTGGGCGTGGGGGTGGCCGACAGGACCGGCTGCGCCTGGGCGCCGGTGAGCGTACCGGCCCAGCCGGCCAGGGTCAGGGTCGTGGTCGCCAGCACCACGCCGAACGTGCGGAGCATCCGTACCTCCGAGGGGTTGCGGGGCGGAACCGGCGGCCGGGACGGGCCTGGGGTGCCGGATTCCGGGACTGTCGCCCACCGTGCGGTGGGCGGGTGGGGTGCCGCGCGACCGTCGACCGTCGTGGCCGGGGAATGCCGGCCGACCGGTCGGCCACGTGCCCCGGTCGGGCGCGGGCGGGTGACCGGTGGTCAGCGTCGCGGACTGCCCGGCGCGGGATGGCGCGGCCACCTCGCGTGTCCGACGGACCGGTGCACGAGTGGTCACGCTGGCTCCCGAGCGTGACGACGCCAGAACAGTCTGGCATTCGATAAACATCGATGCAATGCCGTCCCGGCCGCCGCGCCGCCCCGGACGGGCGCGGGCGCGCCACCGCCGGGAGCGGATCGGATCAGCGGCTACGTGGCGGGGCGGCGCTGTCCCGGACGACCAGATCGGTGGCGAGTTCGATGCGTGGGCTCTCGATCGTCTCGCCCCGGGCCAGCCGCAGCACGGTACGGGCGGCCAGCATGCCCATCTCGGCCAGCGGTTGCCGGATCGTGGTCAGCGGCGGCGAGCACCAGCGGACCTCCGGCAGGTCGTCGAAGCCGACCACGCTGACGTCGTCGGGCACCCGCAGGCCACGCTTGCGGACCGCCTCGTAGACGCCGAGCGCCATCTGGTCGCTGGAGGCGAAGATCGCGGTGGGCGGTTCGGGCAGGCCCAGCAGGTGCATGCCGGCGGTGTATCCGGACTCGTGGTAGAAGTTGCCGGGCCGCACCAGCCGGTCGTCGACGGCGAGGCCGGCGGCGTCGAGCGCGGCCCGGTAGCCGTCCATCCGGGCCCGGCTGCACATCAGCTGCGGCGGACCGGCGATGAAGCCGATCCGCCGGTGGCCGAGGCCGAGCAGGTACTGGTTGGCGCGCAGGCTGCCCGCCCAGTTGGTGGCGCCGATGGTGGGGGCCTCCTGGGGGGCCACCCCGGCCGGGTCGACGATGACCACCGGCAGCCGCAGCCGGCGCAGCTCGGCCTGCAACGGCGGCTCCACCATCGAGGTCACGAAGATGACCCCCTCGGTGGAGCGGGTGCGCATGTTGTCCAGCCACTGTTTGGCCGACGAGGTGCGCCGGTGGATGGCCGACACGACCGTGCCGGCCCCACTGGCCTGCGCGACGTCCTCCACCCCACGGATGATCTCCACGGCCCACGGGCTGTCCAGGTCGTTGAAGACCAGGTCGATCAGGGCGGACTGGGTGCGTCGCGCCGCCGAGCGGGGACGGTAGCCGTGCCGGGTGAGCAGTTCCTCCACCCGTTCCCGGGTCTGCGGGGCGACGTCGGACCGGCCGTTGATCACCCGGGAGACCGTGGGCACGGAGACGCCCGCCAACCGCGCGATCATCGCGATGGTGACGTTCCTGCCGTTCTCGGAGCCCACGGTCGCCCTTTCGGTCGGGGGAACTACGGTCGCAGAAGGCTATCGCAGCAGGTCGGGGTCACCCCTTCACGCTGCCGGAGAGCCCACCGATGAGCTGACGTTCGGCGATGGCGTAGAAGCCCAGCGCCGGGATCATCGACAGCACGACGTAGGCGAGCACCTTCGCGGTGTCGTCGGAGTACTGCCCCTGGAACGCCTGGACCCCGAGGGGCAGGGTCCACCAGCTCTGGTCGGTGAACACCACCAGCGGCAGCATGAAGTTGTTCCAACTGCTCACCAGGGCCAGCACCGACACGGTGGCCAGGGCGGGCCGGGCCATCGGCAGCAGCACCCGCCAGAAGAAACCGAACGGGCCGCAGCCGTCGAGGGTCGCCGCCTCCTCGACCTCGCCGGGAATGGTCCGGAAGAACTGCCGCAGGATGATGATGGTGATCGGCAGGCCGAACGCGGCCTGCGGCAGGATCACCCCGAGCGGGTTGTCCAGCAGCCCCATCCCGCGCAACAGGATGAACAGCGGCAGGATCGCCACCGCGAACGGGAACATCAGCCCGATCGCGAAGACGGTGACCAGGAACTCCCGGCCCCGGAAGGCGAAGCGGGCGAAGACGTACGCGGCCATCGCCGCCGCGGCGACCACGACGAACGTGCTGGCCACGGCGATGAAGACGCTGTTGCCCACGTTGCGCCAGAACACCCCGGCGGTGACGATGTCGAGGTAGTTGCTCGGCGCCCACGGGTCGGGCAGGCCGAGCGGGTTGGTGGAGAGCTGCCCGTTGTCCTTGAACCCGCCGATCACCCCGAACCAGACCGGCACCACGATGAGCGCGCCGACGGCGATGGAGATGAGGTGCAGCAGGAGGCGGCGGGCCCGCTGGGCCGGGTTCGCCGGGCTGGTCATCGCTGGTCTCCTTGGACGGTGAGGGCGCCCTCGGTGTCGCGGCGCAGGACGATGCGCTGGTAGATGAGGGCGAAGACGAGGCTCAGCAGGAACATGATGATGCTGATCGCGCTGGCGTAGCCGACCTCGAAGCGGCGGAAGCCGTACTGGAACATCGTCACGGCCATGGTCTCCGAGGCGTGGATCGGGCCGCCGCCGGTGAGCACCCAGACCATGTCGAAGAGCTGGATGGTGCCGATGACCGACAGGAACACGCTGATCCGGATGGTCGGACCGAGCAGCGGCAGGGTGACGAGCCGGAACGCCTGCCACGCGTTGGCCCCGTCGGTGACCGCCGCCTCGTTGAGTTCCTTGGGGATGTTCTGCCGGGCGGCCAGGAAGAGGATCATGTAGAGGCCGAAGTACTTCCAGGAGACCACCAGGAAGACGGCGTACAGGACGGTGTCCGGGTCGGCGAAGACGGCCCCCGCGTCGGCCCCCAGGAACCGGGAGATCGCGTCACCGAACCCCCGGTTGGGCGAGAACACCAGGTTGAACAGGACCGCGGTGGTGACCTCGGAGAGTACGTACGGGGCGAAGAAGATCACCCGGTAGATGGCGCGTCCCCGCAGCGGCTGGTTGAGCAGCATCGCCAGGCCCATCGCGACCGGCAACTGGACGACCAGGGAGAGCACGATCAGCACGAGCCCGTGCCACAGGTCGCCCCGGAACACCGGATCGGCGAAGGCCCGGGTGTAGTTGTCCAGCCCGACGAAGTTCTCGGGCAGACCGAAGCCGTTCCACTTGTACAGGCTGGCGTAGCTGGCCACCACGATGGGCGCCAGCACCAGCAGCAGGAACAGCAGCAGGGACGGGGTGAGGAAGATGGCCAGGGCACGGCGACGGCCCGGCCGGGGCCGGCGGCCGGTACGGCGGACGCCGCCCGGCCCCGGCCCCGACGGTTCGGTCACTCGGCCGCCGGGTCCCGCATTCGACAGGATCGATGGCGTGGTCATGCCTGCTCCACTCAGTTCTCGCCGGCGGCTGGTGATCGGTGGGGGTGGGACGTCACTACTGGGTCTTCGCCACCTGGGTGATGTCCTTGAGGATCTGCGCGGGTGACTTGCTGCCGGCGACCAGGGCGGCGACGCTGTCGTTGACCTGCTGGCCGACGGCCGGCGGGTACGCCTGGTCGAGGTAGAGCTGGAAGCCGGTGGCGGCGGCCAGGGTCTGCGCGACGACCTTGGCGTTCGGGTCGGCGATGGCGTCGGTGGCTTCCTTGACCGTCGGCAGCACCGCGCCGGTCTTGGTGCTGCGGCGCTGCACGTCGACGCTGAGCAGGGTCTTGAGGAAGTCCATGGTGGCCGGCGGGGCATCCTTGCCGATGGCGAAGCCGTTGCCCCCGCCGAAGACCTCGGTGGCCGAGCCCTTGCCGCCGTCGACGGCCGGGAACGGGAAGAAGCCGAGCTTGTCGCCGAGCCCCTTCTTGCTGGTCGAGCTGGACGCCTGCACCGACGGCGCCCACTGCCCCATCAGCTCCAGCGCGGCGCCGCCGTTGCCCATGGTGGCGGCCTGGCCGTCCGGGGAGCCGTACTCGGCGCCGAGGAAGCCCTTCTGGAACGGCTGGAGGTCGATCAGCTCCTTGAACCGCTCGCCGGCGGCCACGAAGTCGGGGGTCTCGAAGTTCTTGTCCTTGGCGGCCTGCTGGAGGGCACCCAGCCCGCCGATGCGCATGGACAGGTAGGCCCAGTAGAAGTGGGCCGGCCACTTGTCCTTGCCGGCCAGCGCCACGGGGGTGACCCCGGCGGCCTTGAGCTTGCGGACCACGTCGAGCAGCTCGGCCCAGGTGGCCGGCGGCGCGGCGATCTGCGCCTTGGCGAAGAGGTCCTTGTTGTACCAGAAGCCGACCATGCCGATGTCGAACGGCACCCCGTAGATCTTGCCGTCCACCGTGTACGGCTCCAGGGACAGCGGCAGCAGGCTGTCCTTCCACGGGGCGACGGTCTCGGTGAGGTCCTTGACCAGGCCCGCGTCGACCTGCTGCTTGAGCACCCCGCCACCCCAGGACTGGAAGAGGTCCGGCGGGGAGCCGGCCTGGGTGGCGGTGGTCAGCTTGGCCTTGAACGCCTCGTTCTCCAGCGGCTGGATCTCGATCTTCACGTTGCTGTGCGCGCTCTGGTACTCCTGGGCCACGGCCGCCCAGACCGGCAGCATCGGCTCGGTGTTCTGGATGTGCCACCAGTTGATCGTCTGGGGCGCGTCCGGGTCGTCGGACGCGTCGTCGCTGCAGCCGCTGAGCAGGTAGGCGCCGGCGCCGGCGCCGACGAGGCCGAGCAGCGATCTGCGGGAGAGGTGCGCTGTCATGATCCATCCCTTCAGGGACTCACGAGGTGCTCGGGCGCCGGCCGGGCCGGCGGGTTTCGAAACGTGTATCTCCGGAACTTTCAGAGCGTCGCCGGTATTACCGATCGATGGCGGGCACGCTACGAGTTGTTTCCACGCGGGTCAAGCCCTCTGTCCTATCGCGGCGAAAACGGCTAGCGTGTGCAGGGCTTCACCGACCACGGCCCTGATTCCGAAAGTTTCGAGAGCTGCCCGAGGAGTGCACGTGTCGACCGACACCGCTGAAGTGGCGACCGTTGCCCGGTCGATCCGCAATCCCGTCCTCGCCGGGTTCCACCCGGATCCGTCGATCCTGCGGGTCGGCGACGACTACTACCTGGCCACCTCGACGTTCGAGTGGTATCCCGGGGTCCGCCTGCACCACTCGCGCGACCTGGTGCACTGGCGACCGCTCGGCGGGATCATCACCGACCGCCGCCTGCTCGACCTGCGCGGCTGCGGCGACTCCAACGGCGTGTGGGCACCCGACCTGACCTACCACGACGGGCAGTTCCACCTCGTCTACAGCGACGTGGCCAGCTTCGCCAGCGGCTACTGGGACCCGCAGAACTTCCTGATCACCGCGCCCGACATCACCGGCCCCTGGTCGGACCCGGTGAAGCTGCACGGGCGCGGCTTCGACGCCGCGCTGTTCCACGACGACGACGGCACCACCTGGCTGCTGGCCATGAGCGCCGACTGGCGGCCCGGCCGGGACCGCTTCGGCGGCATCGAGATCCAGCAGTACGACCGGGCCGCGCGCCGGCTCGTCGGCCGGCCCCGCATCCTGTTCACCGGCACCCCGGTCGGGGTCACCGAGGGCCCGCACCTCTACCGCCACGACGGCTGGTACTGGCTGATCACCGCGGAGGGCGGCACGAGTTGGGAGCACCAGGTCACCGTGGCCCGCTCCCGCGAGCTGTTCGGGCCGTACGAGGTGGACCCGGACGGCCCGCTGCTCACCTCGGTGGGCCGACCCGACCTGCGGTTGCAGAAGGCCGGCCACGGCAGCCTGGTCCGCACCCCCGACGGCGGGTGGTACCTCGCCCACCTGGTCGGCCGCCCCTACTCCCCGCTGGGCAGCTGCGTGCTGGGCCGGGAGACGGCGATCCAGCGGGTCGAGTGGCCCACGGGCGGTTGGCCCCGGATTCCCGGCGGGGTGCCCGCCGACGAGGTCGACGCCCCCGACCTGCCGGCGCATCCGTGGCCGGCGGAGCCCGCCACCGACGACTTCGACGCCGACGAGCTGGGCCCGGCGTGGTCGACGTTGCGCCGGCCGGCCACCCCGGACTGGATCGACCTGCGCTCCCGGCCGTCGCACCTGCGGGTCCACGGTGGGCAGTCGCCGGTGGGACGGCAGGCCCCCAGCCTGGTCGCCCGCCGGGTCGGCGCGACCCGGTGCGCCCTGGAGACCGTCGTCGAGTTCGACCCGGTCGACCACCGTCAGCTCGCCGGGATCACCGCGTACTACAACACCCTGAACTGGCACCACCTCTACCTGACCCGGGCCGACGACGGCCGTACCGTGCTGGAGCTGCTCAGCTCCGACAACGGCCGGCGCACCGCCTACCCGGAGCTGACCGTGGACACCGACGGCGTCACCCGGGTCGGCCTGCGCGCCGAGTTCGACGGGCCGGTGGTGCGCTTCGGCTACGACCTGGGCGCCGGCTGGCAGCAGCTACCGGCCGAGCTGGACGCGACCATCCTCTCCGACGAGCACGCCGCGCTGATCATCGACGGCGAGCCGGCCGCCTGGGGGTTCACCGGGGCGTTCCTCGGGCTCTGGGTGCAGGATCTCGGCGGCGACGGCGGGCACGCGGACTTCGACCGGGCCACCTACCGGGAGCGCTGACCGCCCGGCACACCACGATCGACCGCACCACGACCGGCTCCGGCGGGGCCGGTCGTGGTCGTGCCCGGAGCCGGTCGGCGTCGAAACTGTTGCGATCCACGGCCGGGGGCGTGACCAGGAGTTCCGGAAGTATCGATGGTTGACCCCGGGGGTCCGCGCTCGTAACGTTCCAGGCGACTTCCGGAAATCGATAGTTGACTATCGGTAGGTTCCGGCGCGGCCGTCCCCCCGCGCGCATCGGTGGCCGCACCGCGCCCCTGCCCCACCTCGCCGCCGTCGACCCGTCGACGTGCCTCGGGAAAGGAACGCAGATGATGCTCAGACGGTGGATGGCTGCCGGGTTGGTCGCCGTCGCGACCGCCGGTGTGTTGAACGCCGTACCGGCCGCCGCCGAACGGCCGTACGACCCGACCGCGCAGAGCCTGCGCGCCCTGGGCCAGCGCCACGGCCTGTACGTCGGCACCGCGGTCGACATGGCCGCCCTCGCCGACCCCGCCGAGCCCCGCTACCGGGAGATCGTGCGCGACGAGTTCTCCACGGTCACCGCCGAGAACGTGATGAAGTGGGAGTCCCTGGAGCCGACCCGGGGCAGCTACGACTGGTCGGCGGCCGACGAACTCGTCGCCACCGCCCGGCGCAACGGCCAGAAGGTCCGGGGGCACGTGCTGGTGTGGCACAGCCAGCTGCCCAAGTGGCTCACCGACGGGGTGGCCGACGGCTCCATCGACAACACCGAGCTGCGGTCGATCCTGCGCAGGCACATCACCACCGTCGCCAGCCGCTACCGGGGCAGGATCTGGCAGTGGGACGTGGTCAACGAGGCCGTCAGCGACCCCTGGGACACCCCGTCCACCCTGCACTACAAGGGGTTCTGGGCCGAGCACCTCGGCCCCGGTTACGTGGCGGACGCGTTCCGCTGGGCGCGCGCCGCGGACCCGACCGCCCTGCTGTTCTACAACGACTACAACATCGAGGCGTTCGGCTCCGGCGACCCGGCCAACGACAAGACCCAGTTCGTCTACGACATGGTCAAGGGCCTGCTGGCCCGGGGCGTGCCGATCGACGGGGTCGGCAGCCAGGGCCACCTGGGCACCCAGTACGGCAACTACGACACCCTCCAGGTCGCCGACGCGCTGCACCGGTTCGCCGGGCTCGGACTGTCCACCGCGTTCACCGAGGTCGACGTGCGCAGCCGGTTGACCGACGGGGTGCAGGCCGGTGACTCGGAGGAGATCAACCCCCGGCTCCAGGCGTCCGCGGCGAACTTCCACGTGCTGTTGCAGGCCTGCCTGGCCGAGCCGCGCTGCCTGTCGTTCACCGTCTGGGGCTTCACCGACCGGCACTCCTGGGTGCCCGGCACCTTCGACGACCCGCCGCAGGGCCTGGCCACCATCTACGACGAGAACTACCAGCCCAAGCGGGCGTACCAGGTGATGAAGGCCGACCTGATCTACGCCGGACCGCCGTACGTGCGGATGCGGGCGACGCCGAAGCCGCGCCGGTAGGCCGGCCGGTGAGCGCCGACATCCTCGACACGGCCCGGGGCGGCGGGCGGACGGTCAGCCTCACCTTCGACGACGGCCCGAACCCCACCGACACCCTGCGCCTGCTCACCGTCCTGCGGCGGCACCGGATCGCGGCCGTGTTCTTCCTCTGCGGCGGGCAGGTCGAGGCCCACCCCGAGGTGGTGCGCAGGATCGTGGCCGACGGCCACCGCCTGGGCAACCACAGCATGCACCACGACGACATGACCACCTGGTCGCCCGAGCGGATCGAGGCGGACCTGCGGGAAGCCAACGAGGCCATCCGGCGGGCCGTGCCGGCGGCCAAGGTCCGGTACTTCCGGGCCCCCTACGGGGCCTGGGGTGCCACGCCGGCGGTGGCCGCCGCGCTGGGCATGCGGCCGCTCGGGTGGCGGCTGGCCGTCGGGGACTGGGAGCCGCCGGGCACCGACGAACTCGTCCGCCGGCTGCTCGACGGGGTCACCCCCGGCGCGGTGGTGCTGCTACACGACGGTGGCGGGGACCGCAGCCAGAGCGTCGCGGCGGTCGACCGGGTCGCGCCCGTGCTGCGCGCACGACGCTGGCGGTTCACCCTGCCTTCCGGGTGAAGCGCTGCCGGCCCGCCCAGGCGGAGCGGGCCGGCAGCGTACGGAACGGACCGGCCGACCGGTTACGGCCGGTGCGGGTGGTGGGTGGAGGGTCGGGGTGTGCCCGCCCACCCACCACGCCGTCGGGGTGCCGCCGGTCCACGTCCCTGGACGCGGCGGCACCCCGACCTGGACGCTCACGGCAGGCGTGACCTACCGGAGGACGCCCCCGCCACCACCGCTGTTGCCACCGCCGCCCCGCCGATGCTGGTCACGGGTGCGGTCGGACCCGTTGCGCCGGTTCACCGGCTCGTGCGACGAGCCGCTGTCGCGGCCGCTGGTGCGGGAGGTGTGGGTCCGCGACGTGTGGTTACGGGAGGTGGCCCCGCCCCTGCGGTGCGAACTTGCGGTGTCGGCGACGTCCCCCCGGGCCTCCGTGTCCTGCCGGGAACGCCTCGGCTGTTCCCGGGGGCCCCGGGTGACCATGAGCCCGGAGCCCACGCCGTGCACGATGGCCCCCGCGTTGCCGGCCGTGACGTCCTGGCCCGGCGCGTAGCCGACACCCCAGGTCATCGCACCTGCCGCAGCCACCGCGCCGTAGGCGGCCCGCACCAGGTCACCCTGCTGGCCGTTGCGCAGCGAGTTGATCACCTCCTTGCCCACCACGTACATGCCGGGGCCGGCGGCCAGGGCCAGACCGACGCTGTTGGCCACCGCGTTGCCCCGTAGCCCGGCGCTGCCCTGCACCCCGGGCGACGCGACCAGCGACACGAAGTTGACGATCTTCTCGTCGTTCTCGTAGACCCACCGGCCGGCCTGCTGTGCCCAGGTCATCACCCGGTTCTGGCTGTCCAGCGAGTGCTCGCTGGTCTCCCCCTCGTTCCACTGGACGCTGATCGAGTCCCCCGGGCCGGGGCTGCTGCGGCCGGAGGAGTTCGACGTGTTGTACGGCTGACCTACCAAGTCCTGGTAGTCGGCCGCGCCGTACTGGCCGTAGCCCGTCGGCCCGGAAGACGTGCTCGGGGCGCCCTGGCTGTAGTTGCTCGGCGTGTAGGCACCCGGGGCGTAACTGCCCTGGCTGTAGTTGCTCGGCGTGTAGACGACCGGCCCGTACTCGCTCTCGGTGGGCGGGTAGTGGATGCTGTTGTTCGCGCTGCCGGTGGGACTTCCGGTCCCGCCCGGTGGCGGCTGATGGGGTGAGGACACCTGGGCTCCTTGATGCTCGACCAGCGGTTGACACGCTCTCTACGACCGACCAGGCGGGCCGGTTCAGCCGACGGCGGGGGTTTCTCGCCGGTCAGTCGGCCACGGCGTCGTGGCGGCCTTGCCGGCCGCCCGCTCGGTGATCGCCGCGACCTCCTGCCGGGCCTGGGCCGAGATCCGCGCCGCATCCGGCTCCCTGTACCAGGGCCGCAGCCTGATCACGGCGGGCCGGATACCGGTGGCGAGCAGCAGCGCGGTCCCCTTCGGCAGGGCCCGGATCCGGTCCGGCGGCAACACGTGCTCCTGCCGGTACGAGGTCGACCGCGACGATCCGTCCCGGCTGCGGGAGACGCTGACCGTGCTCACGTCGTGCTGCCCGACCAGTTTGGAGACCTTCTCCACGAAGTCGGCGTCGTCGAGCCCCGCACCGAGCAGCTTGATGGTGGCCGCGCCCCACAGCGCGTCCATGCCTGCCTCGCCCCAGACCCGTGACCCCTGCCGGTAGCTCTGCAACAGGGTGACCACGTTGATCCCCCGCGATCCCAGGTGCGAGTAGAGGTCGGGCAGGTCCGAGATGCGGCACACGTTCGCCGCCTCGTCCAGCACCGCCGTCATCGGGGGGTCGAGCCGGCCGCCCATCCGTTCGGCGGCCACGACTCCCGCCCGCAGGGTGGCGTCGGCGAGGCCGGCGATCACCCCGGCGGCGGAGCCGCCCCCGTCCTTGGACAGCAGGAAGAGGGTGTCCCGGCCGAGCACGTGCTGTTCCGGGCGGAACTGCGGCAGGTACGGGTCCGGGGACACCCAGGCCAGGATCTCCGGGTCGAGCAGGCACGCCACGCACTGCCGGGCCGTCTCGTAGATGCCGTCGCGGGTCTCCACCGCCCCGCGTACGGTGCCCTGGAGCTGCTCGGCCATCGCCGGCAGGCCGGCGTCACGCAGCAGGTCGATCGGGGTACGGTCGGCCGGGTCGGCCAGCCAGCCGAGCAGTTCGGCGACCGGGGCCCGCCCCCGGGCGGCGGCCAGGAAGAGCGCGGTCAGGGTGTTCTGGGCCGCCGAGATCCAGAAGTCCTTCTTGGCGGTGTCGTCGTTGACCGACGCCACGAAGTGCCCGGCCAACCGACGGGCCCCCTCGATGGTGGCGCAGTCGGCGAGGATGTCCCACCACATCTGCCGGGGGACGTGGGCGATGCCCTGCGGGTCGAACGTCCACACCGTACCGACGCGTTCGCGTTCGGCCCGGGTCACCGCGTACACGTCGGACTTGTTGGAGGTGAGCAGCACCGCACCCCGGGCCCGCAGCACCCGGGGCACCGCGATGCCTGTGGACTTGCCGGCCCGAGGGGCCATCAGGTCCAACTCGACGTCCTCGAAGGAGGACCGCAGCTCCGGGCCGTTGGGCGACAGGTCACCGAGCAGGTTGCCGGTGTCGTCCGGGGTGAGCTGCCGTACCCCGGCCAGCGAGGGACGCAGCTCCCGGGCGCGGGCCGCGATCCCGGCGGGAGTCAGCGGGGCCAGGTCACGCACCCGGGCCAGCCCGACACCGCGTCCGCGCAGGTCCAGCAGCCGGCGTCCGGCCAGCACCGCCGGCACCACCAGCAGCAGCGCCACCACCAGCATCCCGGCGTAGACCGCGTACGGCGACGCGCCGGGCCAGAGCGTTCCGGTGTCCCCGGAGATCAGCGCCAGGTACGCGCCGAGCGTGAACGGCGGCGGGTGCCAGCCGTGCCCGGTCACCGCGGCGCCCAGGGTGCCGCCCAGCCAGGCGACCGTGAACAGCGCCGCGTTGGCGAGGACCACCAGGCAGAAGGCCCAGAAGAACAGGTCCGCCCCCCGGGGCGCACCCGACGACATCCGGCTCACGCCCGCCACCCCCGCTCGCCCGCGACCGCACCGTCGGCGAACTGCGCCAGCTCCGGCCGGGTGGCCAGGTTGCCCAGTTCCGCCTCGGCCTCGAAGGCCGCCTGCCGGGCCGCCGCCCGCTCGGCGGCCTGCTGGGCGGCGTAGCCGTTCTGCACCCAGCGCTGGTTGGTGTCGTGCAGCCGGCGCTCGGTGTCGGTGATGGACACCCGGATCGGGATGCCGGGCCGGCCACCCACCTTGATCAGGAACCGGCCCCGCCCGGGTGGCTCCTCGTTGCTGCCCGTGCTCGCCCAGCCCGGCGGCGACGACCAGGAGGAGACCAGTTCGATCTCCCGTTTGGACAGGCCGATCACCCGGCCCAGGTCGGTCATCTCCGCCGCCGGCAGCCCGGCGCAGGCGACGATCCCGGCCCGCTCCACGAAACCGCGCGCCTTGGCCCGGTCGGCGTCGGAACCCAACGCCTCGGCGTCCTTCAGGGTGTGGGTGATCTTGGCGTCGCCGAGGCCGAGCGACCGGTTGAGCCGGGTCAGCGCGTCGATCCGGTCGACGATGCCGGAGGCCGCCCGCAACGGTCGCCACAACTCGTCCAGGATCGTGAAGAACCAGCGGCGCGGGGCCAGGCCGGCGTCGGCCAGGGCGTGCGAGGCGGCGACCGTGCCCAGGCCCTCGGACCAGGCGGCCAGCATCGCCGCCGCGGTGAGCTGGGTGTCGGACTCGCCGATGCGGGAGATGTCGATGCACACCGCGGGGGCGTCCGGGTCGATCCGGGTGGAGGTCGTCGAGCCGAAGGTGTCGCCCAACGCGCCGTCGAGGATGCCCAGCAGCGACCGGTGCAGCGGGTCCACCGCGTCCCGGTAGCGGCTCTCCTGCCCCCGGTCCAGGGTCACCGCGCGGACCCGGTCCGGCCCCTCCTCCAGCACCCGCAACAGGTCCGGCAGCAGCGGGGCCCGGCCCTGCGGGGTGTGTTCGCGCAGGTGCCGCAGGCAGGCGGAGAGCACCGACTGCTCGTGGTCGTCCAGGGCCCGGCCCCGCACGATGGTCAGCAGCGCCGCCACCATGTTCAGCACCCGGCCGTGCGTCTCGGCGGCCAGCGCCCGGCCGGCCCGGCCGCCGATGCGTTCCGCGGCCAGCCCCATCGCCCCCGGGTCCAGCACGTTGATCCCGCCGACGCCACGGCCGATCGGGATCACCTGCCCGCCGAGGGCGCGGACCGTGTCCGCGTAGTCCGGCTTGAGATCGCCGAGCACCAGCGGCACCACCCCGGTCGCGGCCAGGCCCACCGCCATCCGGTTGATCAGGGTCGACTTGCCCAGGCCGGGCATGCCCAGCATGAACAGCGACGGGTTGGAGATGTAGCGGGCCCGGGTGAACCAGGAGATCGGATCACCGCAGACCGTGGCGCCGGTGTAGAGGTGCTGACCGAGCGGCACCCCGGACATCGGCGCCCCCGAGCCGGCCGAGAACGGCCACAACCCGCACGCCTGCACGGTGGTGGCCCGCCACATGGTGGGCGCGTCGAGGTAGCCGACCCGGCCACCGCCGGGCCCCTCCCACCCCCGGGCCGAGGTGGGCAGCTCCCGGCGGGGCCGGGGGGGCCGGGTGTTCTTCGGCGGTACGGGGGCCTCGTCGTCCGGGTCGCCGACAAGCCCGGTCAGCGCGGTACGCGCCCCCGAGGTACCGGCCGGCCAGCCCGCCCCGAGCCCGTCCACGCGGGCCACCGGTGCGCCGCTCACATCGCCTCCTGGAGTTCGTGTGGCAGCACGGTCTGCTCCCACGGAAGGATTCCGGCCGGCAGGGTGCAGGTGAACGCCGCCGCCTGCATCCGGTGGGCCGGCCGCATCGCGATCCGGGTCGCCCCGGTCATGTTGCGTACCAGCACCGACGCGTCGTCGAGCTGGGACCGGTCGTCGACGGTGACGGTGAGCATCAGTGAGAACTCCACCAGCCCCGCGCCGGTGGCCTCCTCGGCGGCGGCCTGCTCGGCGGCGCGGACCTCGGCCGCGGCCCGCGCCTGCACCATGCCCCGCCCGGAGGTGGCCATGAACTGCGCCGTACGCCGGTCGGCCTCCACGATCCGGGCCGACGTCGCCGGATCGATCGGCCGGTAGAGCAACGCCACCCGCTTGCGGCGGGTGCCGGCGGACGCGTCGAGCATGGTGCGCAGCACACTGGAGCGCACCGTGCCCCGGGGGGCCAGGGTGAGCAGCCAGGTCCGGGAGACCCCCGAGTCGTGCTGGTAGGCGTCCACCGACTCGACCGCGGCAACCGGACCGCAGTCGGCCCACTCCAGCCCGGTCCGCCCGTGCTCGGCCCGGACGCTGAGCACCTCGGCGGCGCACGCCGGGTCGTACGCCACCCGCACCACCTCGGCGATCTGCTCGGCGGACAGCGGCTCGGCGACACCCCCGCCGGCCCCGATCAGCCCGGTCAGCAGGCTCGGCACCCGGATGGCCAGGTCGGTGACCACGTCCTCCGGGTCCCGTCGCGCCCCGCCCACCGGGGCGTAGGTGAGGGTGATGTACGAGTTCATCTCCGACGACGCGGACGGGTAGTCGTCGACCACCTCCTCCAGCACGGCGCGCGCGGCGGCGGGGGCGGCGGCGTCCAGCCGGGGCAGCACCTCCGCCGCGAGCCGGGTACCCGGGTCCGGGGCGGTCTCCACCACCACCGACGCCCCGCGCAGCCCCGGCTCGTGGGCGAGCCGGGACAGCCACTCCCCCCACAGCGACACCCACGTGTCGACCTGCTCCGGGTCGACCAGCGACCCGCCGTCGGGCTCGCACCGCAGCACGATCGTGTAGAGGTTGCGGCTCTTGTGGTGCAGCACCCCGAACGGCCTGTCGTAGGCGTCCCGGCCCTCCCGGGCGAGCACCCCGCTGAGCAGGCCGGGCGGCGGGAACCGGCCACCCGGCCGGGCCGAGAGCGGCCCGGAGACGTACAGGTGCTCCCGGCGGGACACCCGACGCGACCAGCCGATCCGCAACGTCAGGAGCTGGTACATGTTGCGGCCGTCCTGGGTGCGTACGGCCATCGGCAGCAGCGCCACCACGAGCGGCACGCCGACCACGAACGCCGCCTGCAACGACGCCAGCGAGGCCAGCAGCACCAGCACCAGCCCGCCGAACACCCCGACCGTGCCGACCAGGCCGAGCGGGCCCAGCCCGGCCCGGCGCGGCCGACGCCAGTTGCCGTACGTCGGTTCGATGACGGCTTCCGTCGACATTGCCTCTCCCTCGTCTCACCGGGGCGACGACCGGCCGGCCGCCGCCCCGCGCTGTCAGTTGTGGCCGGCGTCGCCGTCCGCGCCGGACACGGTGCCGGCCGCCATGCTCCGGCCGGCGCGGGCCGCCCGGTGCGCCCCGTCGATCGCCGCCCCGACCGGTCCGGCCAGCCGGGCGGCGGAACTCGCGGCCGCCGCGCCACCGGCGGAGCTGCCCGCGTTACGGCCGGTCCGGCCCTCGCTGCCGGACGGTCCCTGCCGGCCGGTGTCGCCCCGGTTGCCCTGCGGCCCGCGTGCGCCGGACGGCGCACCACCGCCCCCGCCGCCGGAGGACAGGGCGGACCCGGCGACCCGTTTCGCGCCGGAGGCGACCATGCCGCCCGCAGCCGAGACGGCGGTGCCGGTCGGGTCGCCGGTGCCCAGCGCCGCCGTGGCCGGCACCACGATCTTGAGCAGCGCCGGCAGGGCGATCGCCGACAGCAGCAGGACGCCGATGCCGGCGATGCGGATGTGCGAGGAGTTCTGGGTCCGGCTGCCGACGGCGAGCATCTCCGCGCCGGAGAACATGATCAGACCGACGGCGGGCTTGTAGAGCAGCCAGGCCACCGTCCAGCCGATGTGCTTGCGCCACCAGCCGGCGCCCCAGTTCGTCATCGACGCGGCGGCGGCCAGCGGCAGCGTGCCGAGCATGATGGTCATCACGCCCAGCCGCAGATAGAGCATCAGCACGTGCACGATGGCGGCGATCAGCAGCAGGAAGGCCAGCACCAGCAGCAGGAACGACTCGATGGAGGAGCCGTTGTCCACACACGGCACACCCATGATCACCTGCATGGCCGCCGACCTGAGCAGGTGGTCGGAGAAACCGTCGGAGAGGCTGGCCGCCCGGCCCACCACCCACGAACCGGCCCCGGCGACCAGGATGACCCGCAGGAAGCCCTGCAACGCCGTCCGCCCGGCGGTGCCCTTGCGCTCCATCGCCATCCGGGCGGCGGCGAACAGCACCGACCCGATCGCCAGATAGGTGACGACCCACTCGATCTGGTCGCTGATCAGGCTCGGTACGTCGTCCGGGCCGCCCTCGGTCGTGGTGCCCAGGGTCGGCACCGAGGCGCTCAACTCGGCGAAGATGGAGATCGCGGCGGCCAGCATCAGGTTGGCGATCATCCGGACCAGGGTGCCGATCGGGTCACCGAGGAACGAGAAGAAGCCGGTGATGATGTCGAGGGGACTGGGAGGTGAACACCCGCCCATCTACTTCCTCCAGAGGGTGTAGCCGGCGCTGCCGGTGACCGTGCCGAGCGAGGTGTGCACCACCCCGGCCCGGGACGGGGTCAGCTTCCAGTCGCCGGCCTCCCAGCGCACCGCGACCAGGGTCGCCACGTAGCCGCCGGCGCCGGTCTTGACCAGCAGCTGCACCTGGGCGGCGTCGGCCGCGTACCGGACCAGGGCGAAGCCTGCGTAGCTGCCGCCGCCACGGCTGGTGACGACCCCCGCGACGGCCTCCAGCCGGGCCACCAGCACGTCCCGGCCCGGCCCCGGCAGCACCTGCCGGTCGGCCACGGCCCGCCAGGCGGGCCCGGCCAGCTGGGTGGGCACGGCGTGCGCCGCCAGCACCGCACCGATCGGGGTGTGCGCGAAGCAGCCCAGTACCCCGTCGGCGGTGCGCGACGGTCCCTGCGTCGCGGAGACCGGCACCCGGTCCCCGCCGTCGAGGGTCCGCCACGTCACGTCGTCGGGCGGCACCGCCGGCCCGGCCGCCACCACCGGTCGGGGCGGACACTGCGCCACCTGCGCCTCGGCGGCGGTCCGGGCCACCGGGTCGACAGACGTCTGCCGGGTCGCCCCGGACGCCCAGACCCCCGCCGCCAGCAACGCCATGCCGGCGAGGAACGCCACGGACAGCAGCCAGCCGCGCTCGGTCCAGAACGGCGGGTCCGCCGGGGACCGGCCTCGCCCGCCGGTCACTGCGGTTGGCCTTCGGTGGTGCCGGCACCGCCGAGGAAGAAGTTGGCCAGCGGACCCGCGACGGCGACCAGGATGCAGCCGCCGAGCACCAGGCCGAGGCGGGACATGTGCTCGGAACTCTCGCCCCGCTTCACCGAGATCGCCATCATCGTGCCGGTGATCAGCACCCCGGCCACCCCGGCGGCGGTGCCCGCCCAGGCGATCAGGCCCAGCAGCTTGTTCACCAGGGTGGTCAGCTGGCCCGGGGCACCGGGCTTGGGGTTGATCCCGCTGCCGGGTCCCGGGTCGGGTGCCATCGGGAGGCGGGCGAACAGGTAGGCGGCGGCGTACTGGGAAAGGCTCGTGAACGACATCGGAGTTCTCCTTCGGGCAGGCACCGGCACCGGAGGCGTCGACGACGCTCCGGCGGTGCGGGGTGGGACTGGCCGGCAGTGCGGGGTGCGCTGTCCGGCCGGCGGCGATCCGGCTCAGAGTCCGAGGTCGCCGAAGAACGTGACGAGCGGGCCGGCGGTCGCGCCGAGCGCGCAGCCGATCGCGATGAACACCGCCCCGCGGAAGTGGTCGCTCATTTCCCCGGGTACGCCCCGGTTGAGTTGGATGGCCATCGAGATGCCGAGGATGAGCAGCCCGGCGACGCCCGCCGCGCTGACCCCCCAGGCGAGCAGGTTCAGCAGGTCGTCGGCCGCGCCACCGGCCGGGTTGTACGGCGGTGGGGGCTGGAACGCCGGCAGCGGGGAGGGCGCCGCCGCCGGACCGCGCGCCAGGAACGCGGCGACGATCCCGTGCCCGGAGGTCACGGTGTCCTCCCCTCGCCGGCCAGCCCGGTCGCCGCCCGCAGCCGGTCCAGGGCCTTGGGCATCCGTGCGGGCTGCTGTCCCAGCCGCCACGCCGGAATCCACGGCACCCGGTGCACCGGCGCGACCGACCGCAGCACCCGGATCCGGCGGGCCAGCGCCGGCGGCAGCCGGCCCGGGGCGTCGGCCAGCAGCACCAGGCCGACCAGCCGCATACCGGGCGGGTGACGCCCTTCCCGCAGCACGTTGAGCGCCCGGGACATCGCCCGCATGCCCTCGGCGTTGGTCCGGCCGACCAGCATCACCGTGGCCGGCTCCGCCCGCGCGGCGTCCGGCCACCGGCAGCCGAGATCGACGCCGCCGAAGAGCCGGGTCAGCGTCGTCGTGCCGGCGCCACCGTGCGCCGCGATCCAGCCCAGCCCCGTCTCGGACAGGGACCGCCGGGACGCCGCCGTCGCGGGACCGGTCCGGGCGGACGGCGGCCCCGGTGGCATCCGCGGTGCCGGGTCGGTCATCGTCGCGGACCCCATGCACCCACCTCCTCGGAAATGTCGCTCCACGTCGTCGCCGTCCCGGTTGAACCACCCCGGGTCCGGACCCGTCGGTACGGCGGGCCGGGCGGTCGACGGACGCCACTACGACGGGTCCCGCCCCCCGGTTCACGCCGGGGACGAACTTTTTCCACCGCGATTGCGACCAGGCACGGGAGGCGACATGGCAGCGTCCGACAACGACGGCGCACAGCCGACGCAAGGGTCCAACCGGAGCAGCGCGGCGCTGATCGGCGCGGCGGTCGCGGCCGGGCTGAGCTGCCTGGCCACCCCGGTGGTCGGGGTGGTCGGGGCCGCCGCCGTGTTCGTGATCGGCGCGTTGGGCGTGCTGCTGGCCCCGCTCGTCGCGCTGATCCTGCTCTTCGGCGGCGGCGGGGGCTCGGCCGACCCGGTCAGCGTCGCCGACGACTCGCTGGCCGCCGCGCAGGGCGACGGCAAGGGCACGCTCGACCCCGACCAGGTGCCCGAGGGGCTGGCGGACAGCATCGAGGACGCCGGGAAGACCTGCACCCAGATCGGACCCGTGGTGATCGCCGCGCAGATCGAGGTGGCCTCCGGGTGGGACCCGGCGAAGGTCGGCCCGAACGGGGAGAAGGGCATCTCCCAGCTCCCACCTGCGGTCTTCACGCAGTACGGCGAGGACACCGACGACGACGGCGACACCGACGCGGTCGACGAGGAGGACTCGATCGCCGCCCAGGCCAAGCACGTCTGCGCCCTGGCCGGGCAGGCCCAGGCCCTGCTGGACAACGGTGAGGCGATCGGTGAGGTGCTCGACCTGACGCTCGCCGCGTACGCCGTCGGCATCGACGAGGTACGCCGGGCCGGTGGCGTCCCCTCCACCAACGCCGCCCAGCTCTACCTCGCGCAGGTCCGGTCCCTGTTCGCCAAGTACCAGGGGCTCGGTGGTCCGCCGCCGTCGTTCCCGCCCACCGCCTCGCCCAGCCCCACCGCCTCGGGCGACTGAACCGCACCGACCGGCGGAACCGATCCGACCGGCAGACCGATGAGGAGTGTCCATGACGGTGACCACCCCGCAGGAGCAGACCCGCGCCGACGACGCGCCGCCGGACGACCGGCCGTCCACCTCACCGTTCATCCTCTACCTGCGCGACGACGAGTACGTCGAGGAGCTGGAGTTGCTCAGCAATTGGGTCCGGCTGCTGCTCGTGCCGATCTACGCCCGGGAGGCGTCCTCGACCGCGCCCTGGTGCGGGCAGTGGTGGCGGCACCCCGAGGCGGTGGCGCAGTTGCACGGACTGTGGTTGGCGTGGCAGGAACTCACCGGCCCGGAGGCGGGGCTGTGCGGCCCGGCCAACTGGCACCGCGACTACCTGGAACCGGTGCTGACCAGCCTGCGCAACCCGGCCGGGCCGTTCGCCGGCTGCAAGGCGGGCGCGCACCGGGCCAAGGAGGTCCCGCACACCGACCCGTACTGACCACGGCGTCCCGTCCGGCCCCGGACCTGACCTGCCGGTCCGGGGCCGGACGGGATCGGGCCCGGGCAGATCGGGGCCGGGCAGGGTCGGGCGGGTGGCTCAGCGGGAGATCGGGGCGGTGACGATCGCGGTGCCGTCCACCAGGCCCACGGTGACGAAGGCCAGGTCCGCGACCGGCAGCGACAGTTCGCCGGTCACCTCCTGCGGGCCGGTCGAGGCGGTCCAGTCCCGTACCACGTGGGTGACGCCGTCGCGGGTCACCGCGAACAGGCGGTACCGCAGGCCCTGGCGCAGGCCGGTGGCGGTGATCCGGATGGTGGAGCCCCGCCCCTCGTCGGTGGTGATCGCGACGGAGAGGCTCACCCCCTCGGCCGGCGCCTCCCCGGTCGCGGTGAGCACCACGCCGCTGCGGTCGCCGAAACCGGAGACCACGGCGATCCCGCCGGCCAGCACGACGGCCACCAGCGCGGCGGCCACCCCGCCCCAGAGGACCATCCGGCGACGGCGGGACGGATCGGCGGGACGGGTGCCCCCCGTGCCGGAGGCCGTCGCGGGCCGGTCCCCGCCGGGGCGGCTGCCCGCCCCCCGGCCGGTGGTACGCGGGCCGGCACCCCGACGGGCACCCCGGCGGGGTGCCGCGACCGGCGGTACCTCGGTGAGCGGCTCGGCGTCGACGGCCGGGGCCGGGCCGTCGGCTGTCACCGGCCCGCCGTCGGCGGTGGGTGACGTCGGCAGGGAGTCGGCGGGCGGACGCGCGACCGGAACCGGTGCCGCCGGCTCGTCGGCGGGCGGACGGGCGACCGGAACGGGCGTCGCCGGCTCACCGGAACCGGTGGGGGGCGGCGGGTCCACCGACGGCGGGCCGCCCGACAGCGGGTCGACCGGCGGCGGGGTCGCCGGGGCCTGGGCGCGGTCCGGCGGTGGGCCGAACTCGGGCGGCAGCGGGAACTCGGGCGTCAGGCCGGCGAGGTCGTCCCAGTCGGCGGCGTCCAGCCCGCCGAGGGCGCTGGTCACGCCGCCCATCTCACCCGCCGCGGACAGGCACTCGTCACAACCGGCCAGGTGGGCCTCGAACGCCACCCGGTCGGCGTCGTCGAGCGCGCCGAGCAGGTAGAGGGCCAGGGCGGCGTGCTCGGCGGTGGGATGTTCACCCCCGGTGCGCATCACGCCCTCCTTCTCGACCCGGAGACACCGGTGACGGTGTGACGACCCCCGGGACGGCAGCCGTCCGGCGGATCGAGCGGGAAACCGACACGTCGCGTCATCACGACGACTCGGTCGGGCCGATCGCTGCGTGCAGCGCGCGCACCGCATAGTACGTTCTGGACTTTACCGTACCCTCCGGGATTCCCAGTCGCTGCGCGGCCTCGGCGACCGAGGAGCCCTTGTAGTACATCTCGACGAGCACCTCACGGTGCTCCGGTTTGATCTGCTGCAACGCCAACCGGACGGTGTGGGTGCTGACCACCCGGTCCATCTCGTCGTCGGCGGAGGCGAGCCGGTTGAGGTCGGGGATGGCCACCTCGGGCGGGCGGGACTGCCGGGCGCGCATCGCGTCGATGGCCACGTGCCGGGCGACCGTGTAGAGCCACGGGGCGATCCGGCGCGGGTCCTCCGCCAGCGTCTCCAGGTTCCGCCAGGTACGCAGGAACGTCTCCTGGACCAGATCCTCGGCGAGTTCCTGCCGGCCGAGGACCAGCCGGGTGAGGAACCGCAGCAGCGGTCCCCGGTACTGCTCGTGGATCCAGCGCATCAGGGCCTCGGGGGAGGCCCGCTCGGTCGCCGCGTCGCCGGTCACCCCGGGCGCTTCGTTGGGCACCGCCGACACAGAACGCCTCCCCCTGACGTACGGGTCACCCCCGTACGGCCGCGCCGTCGTCTCGACGTCGAGCCCGCCTAGGAAGAGAGCATAACCGTGCTCATCGGACGGTCGACCGGGCCGTCGACCGGTCGACCGGTGACGCCGGGACGCGGCGGCGGACGGCGCGGCGGCGGACGGCGCGGCGGCGGCCCACCGGTCGGTGTCGTACGCCGGGGCGACGAGGGTGGCCGCGCTCATCGGGTGAAACGCAGCCAGCGGACGTTGACGAACTCCTCGGGTTGCCCGCTGGCGAACGTGAGGTAGACGTCGTGCACCCCGGTCACCGGGGCGAGGTTCCCCGGCACGGTGACCCAGTTCTGCCAGCCTCCGGTGCCGGCCACCGCGATGGTGCCCACCGGCGGCAGGCCGGGGGCGTCGAGGCGTACCTCGATCAGGCCGGAGACCCCCTGCGGCGCGCCGGAGGCCACCCGCACCTGGAACTGGGTCGCCGGCTCGCGACCGAAGTCGACCCCCCGGTATCCGGCCCAGTCGCCGTGGGCGAGGAAGCCCAGGTGCTCGCCGCCCTCACTGGACGGTTCGGTCCGTACGCCCTGCTGCCGGTCGAAGCCGGCCGCCGGGATCTCCTGGCCCACGCCCCGGGCCGCGGCGGCGACGACCGGTGGCCCCTCGACGACCTGGCGCTCGACGACCACCGGGCGCTCGACCTCGGGTTCCGGTTGCCCGGCCGCGCCCCCGCCGAACGGGGTCAGCGTGATGGTCACCTCCCGGGGCGCGGTGTCCTGGATGTAGGAGGCGTCGTCGGCGACGTCGTCGAACGGGAAGCCGTACGCCCGGCCGTCGGCGCTGTGCCGGTGCAGCACCCGGGAGTAGTGGTTGGTCACCGGATGCTGGTAGTAGGCGTCCCGACTGGTGGTCGGCTGGTCAGGCTGGTCGAGCACCGACCGGTTGAACCCGGCCCCGAGGACCGCCGCCACCGGCCCGGACCGCCCGTCGTTGGGTGCGGCGAGCGCCCCGTCGCAGTGGAACACGTTGAGCGTGGAGGGCCGGTCGAAGGCGCGTACCCCGCCGTCGAAGGTGAACCGTCCGTCGACGACCCGGCCCCGGAAGGTGCCCGTCGGCCCGTGGACCCGCAGCTCGGTACGGCTGTACCGGTCCCAGGTCTCGGCGATGTAACCGTCGTAGTACGCCGGGTCGAAGCGGCCCGTCTCGATGCCCTTACCCGGTGCGATGACGCGCAGCCCGTCGCCGAGCACCAGCCGCTCGAAGCCGGGCTGGCGGGCCAGCTCGGCGAAGATGGCGTCCCGGCCGCCGTCGACGAGCTTGCCGGTGGCCTGCTCCACGTCGCCGAGCAACCGGATCGACAGCGGGATGCTGAACATGTCCACGGTGGTGGTGTTGCAGAACATTCCCGAGGCGTTGTAGGTGAATTCACAGCAGTCGTGCAGCACGCCGAAGCTCGGGTCGTCGGCCATCCAGCCGACCGGGTACTGCAACGCCGGCCGGCCGTTGCCGTCGGTGACCACGGTGAACCGCAGCTGGCCGTCGATGGCGAAGTAGATCCGGCCCGACATCATCGGCAGGACGAACCGGGTCACCCCGGAGTCGGCCAGCCGGACGCCGATGTCGGCGGCGCCGTCCGGGCCGTTGTGCGCCGGGTCGGCCGGGGTGAACCGTCCGCTCTCCCGGACGTAGCCCATCGCCCCGGTCTCCGGGTCGGTGCCGACGACGTACATCCGGATCGCCGAGTTGGCGAACCGGCCCGTGCTGTTCACCACGTTCAGCGGCAGGCCGCCCGAGGCCCGCGCCCGCGAGATCAACGGGGCCGCCACCAGCGGCACGCCGACCACGGCGGCGCCGGCGAATCCCATCCCGAGTACCCTGCGGCGAGAAAGCATCTCAAGCTCCGATCAACGACACGGCCATCGCCGCCGATGCCCGGTGTGACTCCGGCCCGGCCCGGCGGTAGCCACGTTGACGGCCCGCTACGCCCCTCGGTTCAATGTCGACCGGACCAAAATCATCCGATCCGATTCGAGCCCGGTGAACCAAGGACATCGCGCATCCGTCACGACAGCGATGTCGCCACGCCGGAAGGGACACCTCCCGTGAAATCCGATCACCCCTCCGTACTCGCCCGACTGGGGTCGATCCCCCGTCGTACCGCAGCCTTCGTCGTCGCCGGACTCGCCGTGCTGTCCATGGTGGTGGCCGCTGTCGGCTGGGGCGCGGCCGAGGCCCGCGACGACGACCTGACCGGTCGGCCCGTCTCCAAGGAACACCTGACGACCATCCAGGCCGCCGCCCGTTCGTGCCCGACGCTCACCTCGGCCCGGCTGGCCGGTCAGCTGATGGCCGAGTCGGGCCTCGACGGCCGGGCCAGCCGGACGGCCTCCGGCGGGCAGGGCATCGCCGGTCTCGACGCCGCCGCGTGGAAGGCGTGGGCGCCGTGGCCCGGCGCGGAACGCTCCGACCCCGCCGCCAACATCCTCGCCCTGGCCCACCTGATGTGCGACCTCAGCGGCCAGGTCCGGCTGGCGGACGTCCCGGGTGACACCTGGCGGCTCTCGCTGGCCGCGTTCCACACCGGCCTCGACGAGGTACGCGACGCCAAGGGGGTGCCCACCGACGCGGTCAGGTACGTCGACCAGGCCAGCGGGTACGCCGCCTACTACGGCAAGCTGACCGCGTTCGGCGGTTCCGGCCAGGCCCGCCCCAGCTCCGGCGTGCAGCAGCCCAAGGCGGTGCCCGGCAGCTACACCGCGCTCGTCGTCCGGGCCGGCTCGGTCTGCCCCGAGGTGACGCCGCCGCTGGTCGCCGCGCAGTTGATGGCGCTGTCCGGGTTCGACGCCAACCTGCTCGGCCCCGAGGGGCAGCGGGGCGTCGCACAGTTCCGACCCGAGGTGTGGCAGGCGTACGGCCCGTCCGACGCCTCGGCCTGGGACCCGCAGGAGGCGATCCCGGCGTCCGGCACCGCCCTGTGCGCCCTGCACAAGGAGCTGTCCGGGCTGGAGGGTGACCCGTCGCTGCTGGCGCTGGCCGCGTACCGCAACGGGCCCGCCGCCGTCCGCCAGGCCGGCGGTGACCTGGACGCCGGGACGCAGGCGTACCTGCGGACCGTGCGGGAGCACGCCGACTACTACGCCCTCGACAACCGGCTGCGGCCGAAGCCGCCGTCGGCGTCGCCGTCCGCCAGCCCGACGGTGACGCCGCCGGCGTCACCGTCGCCCAGCCCGGAGGGCAGCTCGGCCGCCCCGCCACCGCCCGCGAGCCCGTCGGCCAAGCCGGCGGCGGCGCCGACCCGACCGGCCGGCACCAAGCAGCTCGTGGGCAAGGAGACCGGGCTGTGCGTCACCGCCGGGACCAGCGACGGGGTACGGGCGGTGCTGAACAAGTGCCGGGAGGAACGCTCGCAGTGGTGGGACTTCCGCTCCGACGGCAGCGTCCGGGCCAACGGGCTCTGTCTCGACGTGGCCTGGGGTGAGAAGCGCGACGGCACGCCCGTGCAGGTCGCCATCTGTAGCGGCAACCCCGCCCAGAAGTGGGAGTGGATCGAGTACAACGGCCGCACCTCCCTGTTCAACCGGGAGACCGACCGCTGCCTGGACGTCGACGGGCACGGCGTCGGCGCGCCGATGATGTCCTGGATCTGCGTGTTCAATCCGAAGCAGACCTTCAGCCGGCGGTAGCCGACCCCGGGTCGCGGGCTCCGGTGGGCCGTCCTGGTCCACCGGAGCCCGTCGGATGTGGGGCCACCTCGGGGCGTTCCTCGTCGAGTTGTGGTGGCGGACAGGCGGACGCCGGCGTCAGCGGTCGGGCCGGTGACGGGCTCAGCCGGCGAACCGGCGGCGACGCAGCCGCAGGCCGAAGACCACGCCGACGCCGCAGAGCAGCGCGATGCCGAGGATGACGGCGAGTGCCGCGCCGGTGTTGCCCTCCTGCTGGCTGGCCACCTGGTTGCGGTCGTCCACCGCCACCGACACCGAGGCGGCCGGGTTGATCATGCCGGAGCCGTACTTGGCGTCGGGGGCCGCGCCGATCGCGTCGGCGGTGCTGCGGATGCGCTCCTTGACCTGGGCGGCGGTCAGGTCGGGCTGGGCCGCCCGGATCAACGCCGCCTGCCCGGCGACGAACGCGACGGCGAACTCGGTGCCGGTGTTGCTCACCGCCCGGCCACCGCCGACCCCGAGGCTCGCCACGTCCACCCCGGGCGCGACCACCTCCACCGCGCCCTCCACGTACTGCTCGGCGAGCTGGTCGCCGGCACCGACGCCGCCGGTGAACAGCAGCGCGCCGCCCCCGGACCGGCCGGCCGGGGACGGCGGCGTCATCGCCTTGGTCGGCGCACCGACCACCAGCAGGACGTCGTGGTCGAGGGCGGTGGCCACGGAGGACGCCACCGCCGGGTCACCGAGGTCGACGTGCGAGCCGACCGCGACGACCGACGCGCCGGCGCTGACCGCCACCTCGATGGCGTTCGCCGCGTCGGCCGCCCGCGCGGCACCCGAACCGCGCACCACCCGCACGGGCAGGATGGTGGCGTCCGGCGCGATACCCACCGGGCTGCCGTCGACACTGCTGTCACCGGCGATGATGCCCGCCATGGCGGTGCCGCTGCCCAGGCAGTCGGTGTCCCCGCGCCCGTTGCCGACGGTCACGTCCGCGCCGACCGCCACCCGGCCGCTGAGCTGCTGCACACTCGCGTCGACGCCGGTGTCGACCACCGCCACCTTGACCCCGTTGCCACGGGTCAGGGTCCAGGCGCTGTCGGCGGCCATCCGCAGCTGCGCCCAGTCCGACCGGCTGCTCGACCCGGTGGTGGCGGTGCACTTCGGGCCGGTCGCGCCCGGTCGCGGGCTGCCGCCCGTCCGGGTCGGGCTCGGATTCGGGCTCGGGCTGACCGCGTCGGGCGTGGGACCGGCCGCGCCGGAGGGCCGGGCACTCGGGGTGGGCCGCCTGCCGGTCGGGAGCTGGCCGTACTTCACCCCCTCACCGGCCGCGTCCCAGGGCAGCACCAGCTGCCAGCCGGCCTTCAGACGGCCCGGGTCGGTCAGCCGGGACCCGTCGGGCTGCACGCGGCCGGTGTTGAGGTGGTAGATCTCCGCAGACCGTTCGCCGCTGCCGAGGAACCGCCGGGCGATCGCCGTCAGGCTCTCCGGCTGGCCCTGGTACTGCGCCGCGACCACGTAGTACTTCACGTACGGCTGCGGATCGTTGGTGGCCTTCGCCACAGCCGGCCCGGTCGGCGCCATCAGCACGCAACCGGCCATCGCCACCGCGAGCAGGCGGGCAAGGATCGAGCGCTTCGCCAGCACTGGGTGTCCCCCTTCAGTCACCATGGCCGAGCGTCACCGGCCTTCACCGTCTATTGCGGATCAGCGGCCGGTCCGTTCAAATCAATCTGAACCAGATTTCCATGATCCTCGTCATGAGGTCAGCCGAGGGTACCGGCCGCCGATGACGGGAACATCTCCTCGGGCCGTCCCCCGGTGGAGACGGGTGACCGGCAGGCGGACGTCCGTCCACCACCGACGGTGGCGACGAGCGGCGGGCCGGGCGATCAGGTGCCGGTGGAGACGAAGGTGGGGCGGCGGTGAACGGGCTCGGGCGCACGGCGGAGCCGGCGGGCGGCAACGGCTTGGACCGGGTGCCGGCCACCCGCCGCTTCGACCCGCGCCGGCACCGCCGCATCGCCGGCCTGTACGACCTCTGGCTGGCCCCGGGCCCCGGCGGACGACTGGTGGTGCCCACCGCCCCCGGCCGGCCGCTCGACGCGCGGGCCGTCGCCACCCTGGTCCGGCACGGCGCGGACGCGGCACAGGACGTCCGGATCCTCGCCGACGACGGGGCCCGGCACCTCGACCTGTTCACCGAGGTGGCCGGGCTGCTCGGGCACGACGTGCTGGTCAGCCCGGACGGCTCGGACATCAGGCACACCATCGACCGGTCGGCCACCGGCCCCGCCCGGCCGGCCCCCGACAGCGGGCCACTGGACGCGGTGCCGCTGGACCGGGTGACCCGCCAGCCGATGGACTGGCTCGTGCTCCAGCCACCGGATCTCGCCACCTCCCTGCCCGGCTGGTTCGCGGTGGACGACGGGCTGGTCCGTCCCCGTACCGGGGTGGTGGGGTTGCCGCTGCCGGACGGCCTCGCCCTGGCCACCAGGGCCGACTTCGTGACCAGGCGGGCCACCGCGCACCGCCTCGGCGCGTCGACCGGGGTGGTCACCGTCGCCGTCACCGCCCGCTCCGGCGGCTTCCTCGTCGGCACCTACAGCGGCACCCAGGACGTGCACAGCGGCGGGCAGCTCGCCGCGCTCCTCGGCGACCTGCCGCTCTACGGCGCCGACCTGCGGCTCTGGTTGACCTGGCCGTCCGACGCCGACGAGCAGGCCCGGCTCGTCGCGGAGGTGGCCGAGCTGGCCGAGACGACCGGGGCCACCGTCTGGACCCCGCCCGCAGGCGGCCGGGCCGAGCTGATCGACGACCGGCGTGACCTGCGGGCGTTCGACCCGACGGGCGCGGTCGCCGCGTGGCAGGCACACCGACCGAGGTACGCCGACGGCCCGTCGACCCTGGACGCGACGCCCGAGGGGCTGCTGGTGTCCCGGCGGGACCGGGAACGGATCGTGGTCGCCTCCCCCGCCGCCGGGGTCGTCGACAGCGGGCCGGCCGACGGGCACCCGGCACCGGCACGCGTCGACGATCCGACCCCCGGACCGGACGGCACCGCCGCTTCCTCCCCGGCCGACGTGACCGCCCCGACGCCGGTCGGCGACGACGCCGGGGCGGCGGAACAGCCGGCCGTGCCCCTCCCCCGGCCCGCCCTGGTCACCGAGAGCCGCCGCGCGGCCGACTACGGCCCACCCTGGTTGCGGCGCGGCCAGCAGGTCAACGCCGCGACGTTCGAGGCGTACGTCCTCGTCGAGGGTGATCCGGCGCGGGCGGTCGGCGACGGGGTGCCCGGCGTCGAGTTGTTCGTGGCCGCGTTCCTCGATCCCCGGTCGGCCCCGGCCGGCAGCGACCTGCTGCGGGTGCGGATCTCCCCGGGCGGCGCGATCCCGATGGCGGTGCTGCGGGCGCACGTGCCGGCGCGGTTCAAGTACGTCCTGGGCAGCCCCGACACCTACCTGCTGCCGGCCGCCCGGCTGGACCGGGTCCGACTGGTGGGCGGCTTCCGCTCTGACGGGTTCAGCCGGCTGCTGCCCACCGTGGACGCCGACGGCGAACCCCTGCGGATCCGTGCCGCGCCCACCAACCGGTCGGTCGCCGGGTTGCCGAACGACGTCCGCCGCTGGCCCGGCTTCGGCACCCGGGAGGCGTACGCGCTGCTGCCGGCCCGGTCCCGGGGGCTGCCCCGGGGCTGGTTGCCGCTCTACCAGCAGCGGCCGGTGGCCCGGCCGGGCCGGCTGCTGGTGGAGGTCCGGGTGCCGGCGGGACGCACCGTCGACGTCGGGGCCACCCACACCATGCTGGCCGGGCTGACCCTGGTCCGGACCAGGGTGGACCGGCTGCACCGGGCCGGGGTGGACCTGGTCCTCGGCAGCCGCTCGTACGACCGGATCGTGGTGCAGCGCGCCTTCCGGGCGCAGGCGGGCGGGTGGCAGCGGATCGGGGAGGTCACCCCGGGGCCGTTGCCGTCCGCCGTCGCCGGCCTTCAGTCCGCCGTACCGGCCCGGGTGGTGGACCCGCCGTCGACCGGGGACACCTGAACCGACCACCGGCCGGCCGGCACCGGTCCGATCACCACCGGCACGCACCGTCCCCCGGTGTCCGTGGCGAGTCGCCGTGCCCCGGCCAGTTCCGCACCGGCCAGGCCCGGGGTGAACACCACGTACGGCGCGGGCGGGTCGACGTCGGGGGCGGTCGCCGCCGGGAGCCCCGACAGTGGACGGCAACCCTCCGGGGCCTGCCCGCCGAGCACGTCGCCCACCGTGGCCACGCCGATCCCGCCGGCCCGCAGCCGCCGGGCGAACAGGGCGGCCGTCTGCCGGCAGTCGTCGGTGTCGCCGACCAGGGTGAGCACGTCGGGCGCCCGTCCCAGGTCGACGTGCAACCGCCACGGCCCCAGGTGGCCCAGCACCAGGGGCAGGGTCGCCGGGGGCGCGGCCTCGTCCGGGCCGAGCCAGGCGTACGCGGGCGCGCCCCGGCCCGCCGCGACCCCGACCAGCCGGACCCGGATCGGCCCGAGTTCGGTCGCCAGCTCGGTGCTCAGGTACGGGACCTCGTTGCCGGTCGGCACCGCCGGACGCGGCAGCTCCACCCCGACCCACGCACCGTCGGTCCCGGTGGGTGCCACGCCGGCCGACGCGGCGGTAATCCCAGATGCCGTCGCGGTCGGTGCGGCGACGGTCCCGGTCGACTGCGGCGTCGGGGCCGACGGCACCGCCGGAGCCGGGCCAGCCGGCGGCTGCGGGACGGCCGACGGCGCTGACCGGACGACCGCCGGGGGGACGGCCTGCGGCTGCGGTGGGACGGCCGGTAGGTCGACCGGGGTCGGTCGGGGTGGTGCCGACTGTGGTGCCCGGGGCGGCCAGACCGGCTTCACGGGCAGCCCGCCCGCCGTCGCCGGGGGCGACGGTCGGGTACCGGGGCCCGCCGCCTCCGGTGCCGCCACGTCGGTCCCCGGCCCCGGCACGGACTCCGACGCCGGCACGGACGTCGATCCCGGGACCTGTTCCGCCGCCGGGAGTTCCGCCGACCCCGGGGCCGACGTAACGGCCCGGCCTGCGGTCGACTCCGGTGGGGACGGCGGCCCCTCGACCGGTTCCGGCACCGGTGGTGCTACCGGCCCCGGAAGTGACGCCGATGCCGGCGCTGCGGTCGGTTCTGGCAGGGAGGCCGGTCCCGGCAGGACGGCCGGGTCCGGGCGGACCGATGCCGGCGGGGGCGCGGCGGCCGGCAGCGGTGCCGGTTCCGCCGCCGGGGGCGACGCCGACGGGGCGGTGGGCCGGACGGCGGTACGCGGTGCCGGCAGGACCACCGATGGCGGCGGGGGCAGGATCGGCGGGGTGACCGCCGGCGGGGCCGGTCGCCGTGCCGGTGCCGTGACCGGCCGGGTGAGCGGCGGTGCCGGCGGGGGCGACGGCATCGCCGCCGACGTTGACGCTGCGGACGACGGGCGGGTGACCGGGGGCGGCGGGGTGTCCCCCTCCTCGGCCACCGGTCCGGCGGCGAGTTCGGCGGGAGTCGGGGTGTGGTGTCGCTGCGGCGGCCACGGCCCGTCGTCCTCCAGCACCAGCCGGCGGGGCCCGCCACGACGCAGCAGCAGCACGGCCACGGCGGCGAAGAAGACCGCCAGCAGCCCGGCGCCGACCCGGATCAGCAGCGGGTCCAGCCCGCCACCGGCCTGCGGAGGGTCGGGGGGCCGGGCGACGGCCCGGGTGGTCGCGGCGGCGGTCCCGGCCGGACGGGAGGGCGCTGCGGAGGACGGGGCCGCCGTACGCGGGGTCGAGCTGGGGCGGGACGGGGTCGAGGCGCGTGGGCTCGGGCTGGCCGGAGCCGGTGACCGTGGGCCCAGTTGCGGCAGCCGGCCGATCCGTACCCCCTGGCCCTGTGCGTCCTTGGGCAGCACGAGCCGCCAGCCGGGGCGCAGGACCACCCCGTCGGTGAACGTCTCGCCGTCGGGCTGGACCCGGCCGACGTTGAGTTCGACGATCTCCCGGAACCGGTTGCCGTTACCGAGGGTACGCAGCGCGATGGCGTAGAGGTACTCCCGTTGCCCGTCGACGGGTGGCCCGACGACGTAGTACCGACCGGTTTCGGCCGGCACCGCGCGGACCGGCCGTACCGCACCCACCGGTTGCGTCACACCCGCCGGCTGTGCCGCCTGCGCCGGCTGTGCCGCCACGAGCAGCGCGATCCCGGCCAGCAGCACCGTGACAAAGGCCCGCCGCATCCCCACCATCGCTTTCCACACCCTCGGTCCCACCGACATCCTCCCGTCCCGGCCCCCTTATACGAACCGGGGTGCCGACGGTTCAACCCGGGCCGGATCGTCCTGCGGGGCGGGCGCCGGTGCGCGCGGGGTCGTCCCGTCCGGCCGGTGGCACGCCGCCCGCGCGCACCGCGTCCGACGGTCATGCCAGGATGTGGCGATGTCGTACCC
Source organism: Micromonospora sp. S-DT3-3-22 (assembly GCF_015354745.1). Lineage (NCBI taxonomy): Bacteria > Bacillati > Actinomycetota > Actinomycetes > Micromonosporales > Micromonosporaceae > Micromonospora > Micromonospora sp. S-DT3-3-22. Next base: position 21,799 of record NZ_JACGMO010000003.1, on the reverse strand, counting down.
CCCTCAGCCGTCGTACCCGTCCGCGCCCGGCCCCGTCGCGCCGCTGATCGCCTACCCGCAGCCGATCCCCCCGCCGCCGGGGCACGCCGTGCTGGCCGTCTCGGTCAACCGGGGTCCGTATCTGGTGCCCGTCCCGTCCACCAGCCGTTTCAAGGTCGACAGACGGTTGGTGTCGATCCCCGGCGAGGGAACCTGGTACGTGGCCGTGCCGGCCGGGGCGCACGACATCCGTTACACGGACTTCATGGGCATCCCGATCGTCACCACCGCGCTCACCGTCCAGCCCGGAATGGTCTACCCGCTGTCGTTCCGCTTCGGCGGTTGGCGCAACCGGGTCCACGACGGGCAGGGCACCGACGTGACGAAGTTCGGGATGTGGTCGAACTACAGCATCCTGCTCGTCACGCTGGCCGTGCTGGGGGTGCTCTGCTGCGGGGGCTTCGGCCTGATCAGCACGCTCTCGACCTCCCCCTGAGCCGACCGGGGTCGGCCGGTCACCCGGGGCGGGGCGACCACCGGCCGGAGGCGGGGCGCGACCCGGTCCCGGGTGCGTTGGAGCAGCACCACGCTGACCAGCACCTGCCGGCCGCCGGCCGGGCCGGTGACCCGGTCACCGCCGACCGGTGAGGGCGCGCCGGGTCACCACCGCACCGCCGGTCGGACCGCGGCCGGGCCGGGCAGGGGGGTGCCGGTCGGGTGGCCGCCCGGACGCCGGGCCACGGGGGTCAGCGCAGCCGGCGGGCGGTGAACCGGGCCGGCGGGTCGGCGATGGCGTCCTGGGCGGCGACCAGTTGGATCTCCCGGGTGCCTGCGGCGAGGGTCCGCTCCAGCACGGTGAAGACCGAGGCGATGGTGCGTTCCAGCGCGATCGCGGGTGAGCCCGTCGTGCGCAGGTGGGCCAGGTAGAGCGCGGCGGTGACGTCGCCACCGCCGTTGGGGTTGATCGGCAGCAGCGGCGTGGTCACCGCCCAGGCGCCCTCGTCCGAGACGGCCACCACCTCCAGCGAACCGGCCGGCACGTCGTCGTGCAGCACGCTGGTCACCAGGACGTCCCGGGGCCCGGTGGCACGGACCACGTCGACGGCGTCCAGCACGGCGGTCAGCGAGGTGGTCGTCCGGCCGGCGAGGAAGTCCAGCTCGAAGTGGTTCGGGGTGATGATGTCGGCGCGCGGGACCACCACGTCCCGCAGGTACTCCGGAATGCCGGGCCGGACGAACATCCCCCGGCCCGTGTCGCCCATCACCGGGTCGCAGCAGTACACCGCGTCCGGGTTGGCCGCCCGGACCCGGTCGGCCGCGGCGAGGATGACCGCGCCCATCGCCGGGTCGCCCTGGTAGCCCGACAGCACCGCGTCGGCGGTGCCGAGCACCCCCCGGTCGGCGATGCCCTCGATCACCTCCGCCACGTCGGCCGGGGCCAGCAGCGGCCCGCGCCACGCGCCGTACCCGGTGTGGTTGGAGAAGTGCACGGTCAGCACCGGCCAGACCTCGTGCCCGAGGCGCTGGAGGGGGAACACGGCCGCCGAGTTGCCGACGTGGCCGTAGGCGACCGAGGACTGGATGGACAGGATCTTCACCGGCTCATCATGGCCGTTCCCCCCGACACCCCGGGGGCGGGCCCACCGATTCACCCCCGCGTCGTGGACCTCCCGGGGTCGGGCCGGGCTGTCGCGGTTGCGGCCGACCCCGGCGGCGTACGCGGGGTCGGCCGCAACCGCGCTCAGGTCAGATCGAGGGTGTACTGCGCGGTGTGCACCTTCCCGTCGACCTGGAAGTCGAAGAACGCCCGGTAGCGGCCCGCGCTCGGGGCGGTCAGCCAGAACCGCACCGTCCCGTCGACCAGTTCCTGGTCCGGGTGGACGTGCACGTAGCCCAGGTCGCCCTCGCGCACCACCACCAGGTGCCCGTACGCCCCCAGGTAGCGCTCCAGGCGGGCCGGGTCGACGCCGTCGAGCCGGAAGGACAGCGGCACGGTCACCCCGACCGTCGGGGCGCCGCCCATCGTCACCGTGAACGGTCCGGCCGTCGACTGCGACGCGGCCGGCGGCAGCGGGACCGGGGTGTGCGCGCCGGGTACCTGGTGGTCGACCCCCAGCACCAGCGGGACCGGGGTGCCGTCGACGCCGGTCACCGAGAAGTCGGCATAGATCCGGTAGCCGCCGGGCCGGGTCAGCGTCAGCGGGACGCTCCAGGTGCCGTCCGACGCCATGGTCGGGTGCAGGTGCTGGTAGCCGCTCAGGTCCCGCCCCACCACGACCAGGTGCAGCGGCTTGTCGTGGACGACCGCGAACCGGGTCGCCGGTTTGCCGTCCGCGCCGACGACGCGGAACCGGTAGTCGGCGCGTACGCCCACCGGCTGGGTCCGGGCCGCCGGCTGGAGGGTGTAGCCCCCGGCGTTGACCGACAGCCCGGTCACCTGTGCCTGGGCTCCACCGGCGTCGCCGGGATGGGTGTGCGCCCCGGTGCCGGGCCCGTGCTGGTGCCCGTCCCCGGCCGCCAGCGCCGCACCGGTGGCCGGCGGGGCGGCGGTGGTGCTGTCGGTGGGCCGGGCACCGGAGCCGATCCGGCCGAGCCCGAAGCCCGCGAGCAGGGCCACCACCAGCCCTCCGACCAGCAACGCGAGACCCGTGTTGCCCAGTCGACCCCCGGGGGTCGGCGCGGCTCCGGCCGGGGTGGACACCGTCCCGTCGGCGTCGGACGTCGTCGCTGCGGATGCCGTTCCCTCGGTGCCGGAGACGCTCCCGTCAGCTGCGGCACCGGCCGTGACCGGTGCCGCCTGCGTCGTGGCGGGTGCCGCGCCGGCGGTGGCCCGGGTCGCCTGTGTCGTCGCGGATGCCGCCCTGGCCGTGGCCCGGGTCGCCGGCGCCGGGGTCGTCCCGGTCCTGGTGGGTGTCGGCACCGGTGCGGTGACCACCGCACGCGGGGCGGCGGCGGGTCGGGCCGCCTTCCGGCCACCGCCCGCCGTCTTCGACCGGTTGACGCGGGCACCCGCACCGGGCCGGCCGGCCGTCCCCCGGGTACGCGCTCGACCGGCGGACCGGCCGGCGGGCCGGGTCGCCGGCGCCGGGCGACGCCGCCACGCCGCGAAGCCGACCGCCGCCGCGACCAGCACCGCTCCGCCGGTCCAGGCCAGCCATCCGAGGCCGCCCTCGTCGTCGTCGGGGGCGGCGGCCGGTGGGGAGGCCGGCCCGGCGGCGGTCGCCGGGGCGGTCGGCACCGCGGAGGCCGACGGGCCGGCGGCGTGGCCGGAGGTGGCGTGCTGTTCGGCGGCGGCCACCAGCGCCGGGTCCGGCTGGTCGACCGGGGGCTGCCAGCCGGACGGCGCGGCGGTCGCCGGTCCGGTGTAGCGGAAGGTCATGGTGCCCCGGACCGGCTCGCCGTCGGAGGCCACCGACAGGTAGCTGACCGCGTACTGGCCGGCCGCCGGCAGGTGGGCCAGCGTCACCACCGCCGGGTAGCCGGTGCTGTACTCCTTCGGCTCGAACTTGCCGTCGACCAGCAGGTACTCCCGGACCGGCTTGTCCAGGGGGCGGGGGGTGCCGTGCCGCCAGCCGTTGTCGACGCGGCCACCGCCGGGCCCGGTGACGGTGAAGTACGCGTTCGCCGCGACCTGCTCGGTGAAGTACAACTCCACCGTCGTCAGCGGCTCGGCCACCGTGGCGTTGGCCGCCGGGGTGGACATCGCCAGCGTGCCGTGCGCCTGCGCCGGGGCGGTGGGCAGCAGGACCACCGCCACGGCGAACACGAGGGCGAGCAGGCCGGCGAGGGTACGCCCGGCGGGTCCGGTGGCTGGAGGGGGACAGCGCATCGGATCATCCTCACGAAGAGCGGACTTCAATCAATAGTTCACTAACTTTTTACGCAGATAGCAAAAGTTTTGGCTACGGCGTCCCAACCTGAGGCCAGGATGATCAAAACTCGTCCACGGCTGCGCACCCCGTGCCCGGCTGGTCACGATGGGCCTCCGGTCCCGACACCCGGTACGGATGATCCGCCGACGCTTCCCGTCCGTACCAGTGGGCGGGGGTGACGCCGGGTATGCCGTACGCTCACCCGGGACCTACTACACCCCGTCGTTACCGTTGACGGACGACGACGGAGCACGGCAGGCGGCAGAACCGGACACGGAGGTGGCAGGTGGGCGACGACGACGCGGAGATCACCGCGTGGGCGCTGGCCGCCGGTCGGGGTGACCGGGAGGCTGCGGCCCGCTTCATCCGGGCCACCCAGCAGCACGTACGACGGTTCGTCGCGCACCTGATCAGCCCGGCCGAGGCCGACGACCTCACCCAGGAGACGTACCTGCGGGCGATGCGGTCGCTGCCGTCGTTCGCCGCCCGCTCGTCGGCCCGTACCTGGCTGCTCGGCATCGCCCGCCGGACCGCCGTCGACCACGTCCGGGCCGCCACGTCGCGTCCGCGTACGGTGCCGCTGTCCGAGTGGCACGACACGCCCGACACCCGGGGCAGCGGCTTCGACGGCGAGGTGGTCCTCAACGACCTGCTGCTGGCCCTGCCCGCCGACCGGCGGGAGGCCTTCGTCGCCACCCAGGTCCTCGGCCTGTCCTACGCCGAGGCGGCCGAGGTGTGCGGCTGCCCGGTCGGCACCATCCGGTCCCGGGTCGCCCGGGCCCGCGAGGACCTCGTCGCGGCGGTCGAGGGGAACCCTCAGGCGATCCGTCGCCGGCCGGGAAGCGCCGCCGGCTGACCGCCGACCCGGGCGGCGACCGTGCCCGGGGAGAGACCGCGGGAACCACCACGCCCTGCCGGCCGACTACCCGTACATGGGGTGTGAGCAGTGGCGGGAGATCCTGTCGGCACAGTTGGACGGCGAGGAGACCCCCGCCGAGCGGATCGCGGCGGACGCGCACCTGGACGGGTGCGCGGACTGCCGGGTCTGGTGTGACCGGGCCGCGACGGTGACCCGGCGGTCCCGCCTGACGCTCTCCACCGCCGACCGCTGCGAAGCGACGGTCGACACACCCCACCGGCTACGGTCGGCGACCGCCGTCCCGGCAGGGCCGGAGCCGGGAGCCACGGCGGCCGGTCCCGATCTCGCCGACGTCGTGCTGGCCGCCCTCCCCGCCCCCCGCCGGCTGCGGGACCGGCTCGTGCCGGGCCTGCGCACCGGGCTGGCCCTCATCGGCGCCCTGCAACTGGTGCTGGGGCTGGCCCAGGTCGGCCGGGGCCCGGCCACCGGGCACGCCCACGGCGCGCTCGACACGTTGGCGTCCGGGCACCTGTGGCACGAGTCGGCCGCGTGGAACATCGCCGTCGGCGCGGGTTTCCTCTTCGTGGCCGCCCGGCGCACCCCGACCGGGGGGCTGCTGCCGATGTTGAGCGCCTTCGTCGCCGCGCTCGTGCTGCTCTCGGCCAACGACCTGGTCACCGGCCGGGTGGAGCCGACCCGGCTGGTCAGTCACGGGTTCCTGCTCACCGGCTATCTGATCGTGGTCGCGCTGTCCCGGCCCCGGCTGTGGCCGGACGGCCCGGCCGGACGTGGCCGGGGCGACCGGCCCGCCTGGCGGCTGCGCGCGGACGACGTACCCGCCGCCGCCCCGACGTTGCGCCTGCTGCCGCCGCACGCGGGCTCGGCGCGGACCCGCGACCGGTCGGCCGCCTGACCCGGACGCCCGGCCCGGTGCCGCCGCCCGCAGGGCGGCGACGGCCGACGACGGCGGGACGGCCCGCCCGGTCACCCGGCGGGGCACAATCCCGACCGGCCGGAACTTTCGGTGAGCGGTGACCGACCAACGGGACAGAGCATCAGCACAACGGAGGAAGAACCCATGCGTCCCACCGGTCCACTCGGCGCGAATCGACGCGCGCCCGTCGTCTTCGCCGCCGTCACCGCCGCCCTGCTGGCGGTCGGCACCGCCGGCTGCGGCCCGGCCGACCCGGCGTCGGGCACCCGGGCGGGCGTCTCGGCCCCGGCGAGCACCCCCGCCGGGGTGATCGGCATCCGGGACCCGTGGGTGAAGGCGGCCGACAAGGGCATGACGGCGGCCTTCGGGACGCTGGTCAACGACAGCGACACCGACGTCACGCTCACCGGCGCCACCACCGCCGTGTCGGCGCTGGAACTGCACGAGATGACCATGCAGGACGGCAAGATGGTCATGCGGCAGAAGCAGGGCGGCATCGTGATCAGGGCGAAGGGCACCCACGTGTTGGAGCCCGGCGGCGACCACCTGATGCTGATGGACCTCCGCCGGCCGGTGCGGGCCGGCGACGAGGTCACCGTGACCCTCACCTTCGCCGACGGCCGGACCCAGCAGTTCACCGCCGTGGCCAAGCCGTTCACCGGGGCGCAGGAGAGCTACGCCCCCGGCCACGGCGCACCCGCGACGCAGCTGAGCGGGCAGCCGGAGATGAGCGGACAGCCGACGACCGGCCCGACGTCGTGACCGGACACCCGGGCGTCCGCGCGGTGAGCCGGCGTGGCCTGCTCGCCGGGGGGACCCTGGCCGCAGGGGGCGCGCTGGTCGGCGGCGCGGTGGTCGGCGGCGGGCGGGACGGGCCGACCGACGGGCCGGGCGCGCCGCAGCCGAGTCCGGTGGCGGCCGTCGGTGGCCTGGTCGAGCCGTTCCACGGGCCCCGGCAGGCGGGGGTGGCCACCGAACCGCAGGCCCACGCCGCGTTCGTCGCGTTCACCCTGCGACCGGGAACCGACCGGGCGGCGTTGGGCCGGCTGCTGCGGCTGCTCAGCGACGACGCCGCCCGGCTCACCCAGGGCCGACCGGCGTTGGCCGACACCGAGGCCGAACTCGGGCTGCTGCCGGCGCGGCTGACCGTGACCTTCGGTTTCGGTCCCGGCCTGTACCGGGCCGCGGGCGTCGACGACCGGCGGCCACCGTCGGTGGCCGACCTGCCGGCGTTGCGGATCGACCGGCTCCAACCGGCCTGGTCCGGTGGGGACCTGCTGGTGCAGATCTGCGCCGACGACGCGGTCACCGTCGCGCACGCCCAGCGGGTGCTGGTCAAGGACAGCCGGCCCTTCGCCACCGTCCGCTGGGTGCAGCAGGGCTTCCGGCGCAGCCCCGGCGTCGAGCCCGCCGGGCACACCCAACGCAACCTGTTCGGCCAGCTCGACGGCACCGCCAACCCCCGCCCCGGCGTCGCGTTGGACACCGCCGTCTGGGTGCCCGACGGTGCGGACTGGCTCCGCGACAGCACCACCCTGGTGGTCCGCCGGATCAGCATGAACCTGGAGACCTGGGACCTGCTCGGCCGTACCGACCGGGAACTCGCCGTCGGCCGCCGGCTCGACACCGGCGCCCCGCTCACCGGGACCGGCGAACACGACGAACCCGACTTCGCCGCCGTCGGCGACGACGGGCTCACCGTCATCCCCGACTTCTCCCACCTCACCCGGGCCCGGGTCACCGACGACCGGTTGAAGATCCTGCGCCGCCCGTACAACTACGACGGCACGCCCACCCCGCAGGGGCACGCCGACAGTGGCCTGATCTTCGCCTCGTACCAGGCCGACGTCACCGCACAGTTCCTGCCCATCCAACGTCGACTCGCCGACCGGGATCTGCTCAACGAGTGGACCACGCCGATCGGCTCCGCCGTCTTCGCCGTCCCGCCCGGCTGCCCGCCCGACGGGTGGATCGGCCAGCAGGTCCTCGGGTGAGCCGGCCCATGACGACCACGTCACCGTCCCGCCGGGCCGCCGGCCGGTTCGTCGCCGCGCTGCTGGCCGGCGTCCTGACCCTGTTCGTCGCCGCCACGCCGGCCCGGGCGCACAACGGCCTGCGGTCCGCCTCGCCGGCCCGGGACGCGACGCTGACCCGCGCGCCCACCGCGATCACGCTGGAGTTCCTGGCCCGGCTCGACCCGACATTCACCACCATCGTGCTCACCGACGGGACGAAACGACGAGTCCCCACCGGAGATCCGGTGGTTTCCGGCGCGACGGGTAGCGTCCGGGTGACCGGTCCCCTGCCCAACGGGACGTACACCGTCGCGTACCGGGTGGTCTCCGCCGACGGGCACCCGGTGCAGGGGTCGTACCCGTTCACCGTGGCGGACCCGGCCGGCCCGGCCACCGCGTCGGCCGCGCCGGCCGCCGCGCTCGCGTCGGGGCGCGGCGGCGGCCGGGCCACCGTCGTCGGTGTCGCCGGCAGCGTGCTGGTCGTCCTGCTGGCGGCGGCGGCCGTGCTGGGTCGGCGACGCCGGTCGCCGCGCCCCTGAGGCCACCCTCCGCCGGTACGCCGCAGGCGCTTGCGGCCCCGCAGACCCGGTGCCGGTCCACCTTCGAGACGTCCGCCGTGGACCGGAGACGTCGCCGTCCCGGCCGGACATGTGCCGGGAACCGCAGGGACGTCCGCTGCGACTACCTCACCGGGCGACGCCGACCGTACGGACACCGGCTGACCCGCAAGCACGGGGCGACCATCGGGTACATCCCAACACATCTGATCGGATGAATATGTCTGTCACTGAGTTGTCCGACCCGCCGAGGCCGGAACCCGCGTCATCCGCCGCCCCGCCCGCCCGGCCGGCCCGGGGCGCGTCCCCGTTCGGCGCGCTGCTGCTGCGGCTGCACTTCTACGCCGGCGTCCTGGTCGCGCCGTTCCTGGTGGTCGCCGCGTTGACCGGGCTCGCCTACACGGTGGCCCCGCAGGTGGACGCGGCGCTCTACGGCGACCGGTTGACCGTGACGCAGGTGGGTGAGCGCCCGTTGCCGGTGGCCGACCAGGTCGGGGCGGCCCGCAACGCCCACCCGGAGGGCAGCGTCAGCGCGGTGCAGCCCGGCACCGGTGACCGGACCACGAAGGTGGTGTTCACCGTGCCGGAACTGGCGGACAGGCAGCACACCGTGTACGTCGACCCGTACACCGGCCGGGTGCAGGGACAGCTCACCACCTGGTTCGGGTCCACACCGGCCACCACCTGGCTGGACGACCTGCACCGCAACCTGCACCTGGGCACGGTCGGCCGGCACTACTCGGAGCTGGCCGCGAGCTGGCTGTGGGTGCTCGCGCTCGGCGGGGTGGTGCTGTGGTGGCGTCGCCGCCGCGCCTCCCGGGCCACCGCGCGGCACCTGCTCGTACCGGACCTGACCGCCGCCCGGGGGGTACGGCGGACCCGGGGCTGGCACGCCACCACCGGAATCTGGCTCACCGTCGGCCTGCTGTTCCTCGCGGCCACCGGGTTGACCTGGTCCCGGTACGCCGGGGCGAACTTCGGCGCCGGTCTCGACGCGCTCGACGCCCGCGCCCCGCAGCTCTCCACCGCCCTCGCCGCCGGACCGGGCCCGACCGACACCGGCGGCGGCCACCACGGCGCCGCCGGGGCCGGCGGGGTGGTCGAGTCGGCCGCCTTCGACCGGGTGCTGGCAGCCGCCCGGACGGCCGGGCTGGCCGGACCGGTCGAGATCGCCCCCGGCGCGCCGGGCTCGGCCTGGACGGTCACCCAGGTCGACAACACCTGGCCGGTCGCCAAGGACCGCGTCGCCGTCGACCCCACCGCGGGGACGGTCACCGCCCGCAGCGACTTCGCCGACTGGCCGGTGCTGGCCCAGCTCAGTGGACTCGGCATCCAGGCCCACATGGGGGTGCTCCTCGGCCCGGTCAACCAGGTCCTGCTCGCCGCGCTGGCCCTCGGGCTGCTCTGCGTCGTCGTCTGGGGCTACCGGATGTGGTGGCAGCGCCGGCCCACCCGGGCGGACCGGCGGGCCCGCACCGGTACCCCGCCACCCCGGGGTGGCGTACGCGGCCTGCCGTGGTGGGCGGTGCTCGTCGGCGTACCGGTGGTGGCGGCGGTCGGCTGGGCGCTGCCCCTGCTCGGGCTGAGCCTGCTCGCCTTCCTCGTCGTCGACGTCGCCCTGGGCGTGGCGGCCCGACGACGCCGCCGCGACACCGCCCCCGGCTCCCCCGGGCCGGTCGGCGGGTGACGTGCCGGCCCCGGCCGGCACGTCACATTCCCGGGGTGACGATTGACCGGTCGGGGGTCGCGCCGTTACGGTCGACCCACTATCTGCGGCGTCGCGAGGTAAGCCGGTGGGAATCCGGCGCGGTCGCGCCACTGTGAGCGGTTCCGTCGTCGACGGGCCCGCGAGCCAGGACGCTCGGTCGTCCGCAGCCTTGCGATGGGGACGCGTCATCCCCGGGAAGGTTCGAATCCCATGTCGAGTCCCACTCCTGCCCAGCCGCTGGTGCACCCCGTCGGGTCCGCCCGTCTGTGGTGGGCGGCCCTGGCCGTCGTCGGCGTACTCCTGCTGCTCACCTACCTGGTCGCGTTCGACCAGGGTGCGGTCTCGCGCAGCGGCATGTTCCTGCACGAGCTGATGCACGACGGCCGGCACCTGCTCGGTGTCCCGTGCCACTGACCCCTGCCCACAACCCACCCACCTTCGTCACCGTCCTGATTCGCGGGCTGCTCGCCGGTCTCGTCGCCGGCCTGCTCGCGGGGGGTTTCGGCTACCTCGTCGGTGAACCGCGCATCGACGCGGCCATCGCGATCGAGGAGGCCGCCACCCACACCGGGCCGGTGGCCGACGACCACCACGCCGACGACCTGGTCGGTCGGGACGGGCAGCGGTTCGGCCTGTTCCTGGCCACCGGGCTGTTCGGGACGGCGATGGGTGGCCTGCTGGCGACCGCGTACGTGTTGCTGCGCCGACGGTTCCCGGCCGCCGACGACGGCCGGTCGGCGTTGCTGCTGGCGGGCGGCGCCCTGCTCGGCCTGGTGCTCGTGCCGTTCGGGAAGTACCCGGCCAATCCCCCGGCGGTCGGCAACCCCGACACCATCGACCAGCGCACCGCCGCCTACCTGGCGTTGGTGGTGCTCGGCCTGGTGGCCGTCTGGGCGGGCACCCTGGGCTACCGGTCGGTCCGCGCGGACGCGCCGCCCTGGCAGCGGTACGGCGCGGCCCTCGGCGGCTTCGTCCTGGTCGTCGGCGTCGGGTACGTCGTCCTGCCGTCGTTCCAGGAGGTGCCGGACGACTTCCCGGCGACGCTGCTGTGGAACTTCCGGCTCGCGTCGCTCGGCACCCAGGTGGTGCTGTGGACCGCCCTCGGTCTGCTGTTCAGCGCCCTGATGAGCCGACGCCCCGGCGGGCCGCGCCCCGACGACCGGGCCCGCGAGCCGCTGACCGGTCAGGGCACCCCGGCCCGCCCGTGACCTCGACCAGCCTGCGGCTGGTCGCCCACGCCCACACCGGCGCGCTACGGCGGGCGGTGTTCGGCGCGGGCGACGACGACCTGGACGAGGGCGGTCGACAGGCCGCTCTCGCCCTGGCCGGTCACGGCCGGACCGGGCCACTGGGCACGGTGGACACCTGCCTGACCAGCCCGGCGACCGCGGCGGTGCAGACCGCGTACGCCCTCGGGTTGCGGCCCACCGTCGAGGCCGCCCTGGCCGACTGCGACTACGCCGGCTGGGCCGGGCGCAGCCTGGCCGACGTCGGGGCGCGGGAGCCCGGGGCGTTGCGACAGTGGTGGGAGACGCCCGGGGCGACGCCGCACGGTGGGGAGTCCCTCGCCGCGCTGCGCGACCGGGTCGCCGGCTGGCTCGACGACCGGCTCGGGCCGGGCCGGCGGATCGTCGCGGTGACCCATCCGATGGTGGTCCGGGTGGCGATCGTGCACGCGCTCGGCCTGCCGATGGCCGCCCTGCCCCGGCTGGACGTCGCCCCCCTGGCGGTGGTGCGCCTCAGCCGGTACGGCCCCCGGTGGCAGCTCCGGTTCACCGCGCCGGCCGGGCCCGGGGACCGGCACCCACAATGACCGGCCGGTCCGCCTCCGGCGAATCCGGTGGCGGTGCGGGCCGGGTAGTGGCGAGACTCGACGTGTGCCAGAACCGGACCGTTTCCGCGTCGCCGTCCACACCTGGGCGGCCGGCGGCCCGGACTCGGCGCAGGCCGCGGTGCTCGCCCGCCGCCTGGCCGGTGCCGGGCTGACCACGGTGGTGCTCGTCGAGGGGGTCAGCGACCGCGGCGCGGTCGAGGCGCTGGCCGTACGGCGTGGCCGCGACCTGCCCGCCGAGGGCGTCTGCGTGCTGCCGATCGGCGGTGCGACGAGCGCCGGCCGGTTCCTGCGGCTGCTCGGCCCGCCGGGTCTCGGCCTGGCCGTCCGGGGGATGTGCGACGAGGCCGAAGAGGGCTGGTTCCGACGCGGCCTGGAGCAGGTCGGTCTCGGCGTCGGCCTGGACCGCCCCGCGATGGAGGCGCTCGGCTTCCCGGTCTGCGTCGCCGACCTGGAGGACGAACTGATCCGCGCGTCGGGTCCCGCCGGAGTCGAGGACGTCCTCGCCGCCGAGGGTGACCTGCCCCGGTTCCGGGTCTTCCAGAACCAGCCCGCCCAGCGCGGCCGGTCCGTCGAGCGGCAACTGCGCCGGTTCCTGGGCACCACCAGCGGCCGCAAGGCCCGGTACGCCGCCGCGCTGGTGCACGCCCTCGACCCGGACCACGTGCCCCGGCCGTTGGACCTGCTGCTTCCCGCCCGACCACACCGCACCGACCGCCCCCCGGACGCACCCGGGCGGCGGGACACGGCCGCCGGCCCGGGTAGGGTCGCGCAGATGACCGGTGACCCGCCACTGCTCGCTGCCGACGATCCGCTGGCGGTCGCGGTGACCGGGGCGATCCGCGACGGCGACCTCGCCCGGCTGCGGTCGCTGCTCGACGCGCATCCGGGGTTGGCCGCCGCGCGCATCGCCGACCGGGTCGGCGGGGTCCGAACCCTGCTGCACGTGGTCACCGACTGGCCGGGCCGGTTCCCGCGTGGCGCCGCCACCGTCGCCGCACTGGTCGCCGCCGGTGCCGACGTCGACGCCCGGTTCGCCGGGCCGCACCGGGAGACCCCGCTGCACTGGGCGGCCAGCTGCGACGACGTGGACGTCGTCGACGCGCTGCTGGACGCCGGCGCCGACCTCGAAGCTCCCGGGAGCGTGATCGCCGACGGCACGCCGCTGGCGAACGCGCGGGCCTTCGCCCAGTGGCGGGTGGCGTACCGGCTGGTCGTCCGGGGGGCCCGCACCACCCTCGTCGACGCGGCGACGCTCGGCCTGCACGACCGGGTGGAGCGGGCCTGCACCGGCGACACCCCGCCGACGCCCGACGAGATCGACTGGGCGTTCTGGGGTGCGTGCCACGGCGGGCGGCAGTCCTGCGCCGGGTACCTGTGGGCACGCGGCGCGCGGCTCAACCGGGTACCGCCGTGGGAGCACCGCACCGCCCTGGACGCGGCCGTCCGGCGGGGCGCCACCGAGCTGGTCGGGTGGCTGCGGGCGCGGGGCGCCGTCACCGCCGCCGAGCTGGACCCGCGCCCGCCCGACGCCACCGGCTGACCCGGCACGCCTGTCGCGCGTCACGACGGGACGGCACCGTCGGCAGGGGGCTACTCCCCGGCGGCCAACTGCTCCTTGGCCTCGTCGTAGCCGGCCGCCGCCGGCGCGTCGGTCGGCGCGTAGATCACCCGGATCACCCCGGTCGGGTACACCTCGGTCGTGGTCACCCGCAGGTGGTACGGGGTGTTCCCGTCGTCGAACAGCCTGCGGCCCTTGCGCGCCGCCACCGGGTGCACCAGCAGCCGCAGCTCGTCGACGAGCCCGGCGGCGAGCAGCTGCTGCACCACCGAGATCGAGCCGGGGATGAGGACGCCGCCGACACCGGGGTCGTCACGCAGCGCGGCGACGACGTCGAGGAGGTCACCGTCGAGCACCTCGGAGTTGCGCCAGGGCAGCTCCCTCGCCTGCCGCGTGACGACCACCTTGCGCAGGTCGCCGAGCTGCTTGGCGAAGGGCGCGTCGTCACCGCCGGCGGCCTCCCGGTCGGGCCACGCCCCGGCGAAGCTGTCGTAGGTCTCCCGGCCGAGCAGCAGCACGTCGGCGGTGTCGTAGTCCGCGCTGACGGCCCGCCCCATGTTGTCGTCGAAGTACGGGAAGTGCCAGTCGGGGTCGATCTCGGCCACGCCGTCGGCCGAGATGAACAGCGTGGAGATGACCTTTGCCATCGGGAGGTCCCTTCAGGTCGGTAGCCGGACCGGCCCAGCATCCCAAACTTCCCGGTCGGACATCGCCCATCCCCCCGGCCGACGCCTGAACCTCCGGCCGGGAAAAGATCGTGGTGGGCGGTGAAACCGGGGGGCCGTTCCGGACGTCCTGAGGGGTGAGTCGGGTACCGGCGGCGACGACCGGGCCGGTACGTCGACGGAGATCCCCCACCAGAAGGAGCGAACGATGTCGACGAAACGATGGCTCGCGGGCGTCGGGCTGCTGGCCCTGACCGGCGCGCTGGCGGCCTGTGCCCAGTCGCGGCCCGGGGCCGAGGGGCCCCCGGCCGAGCCGCAGCGGAAGACGGCGGCGGTGGCGGTGGGGCTGTCCGCCACCCCGCCGAAGACGAGTTCCGCCCCGCGCGGGTTCACCGGCACCCGGCAGTACACGATCGTCCGGGTCGGTTCGTTCGAGGGCGGCCTGTCGCTGACCGACTCCGGGCGGCTGGCCGAGGTCGACGACGACCAGGGGCGGCAGCTGTTCGTGCCGACCCCGCTGGGCGGTGGGAAGTACCTGATCAAGGCGTACGCCCGGACCAGTGCCGGCCCGCTGTGCTGGCGGGTGCATAATCCGGGCAACAGCCAGCCGTTGGTGGTGCAGGCCGCCACCTGCCGGACCGACGACGCGCGCCAGCAGTTCGAGATCTTCGCGGCGGCCGGCAGCACGCCGTCGTACCTGATCAGCAACGCCGGGGCGTTCCTGCGGACCTCCGCCCGCTCCGGCCTCATCCTCGAGGAGCTGGGTGACGCCCCGCCGACGAGCAGTTTCCGGTTCACCGACAACGGGCCGGCACCGGCCGACCGGTGACGGTGGGCCGGTCGGGTCGGCCGGGGGCACGGCTCCGACCGACCCGACCGGAACGGGGATCGACAGGGGGCGGGCGGGGCAGGGCCGGGCGGGCCGCGCCCCGGGTGGGACGGGACCAGAGGCGACCGGGTGGGTGGAGAGCGTGATCGATGCGTGACGCCGAGGAGTTCGACGCGTTCTACGCCTCGTCGGCCCAGCGGGTGCTGGGGCAGGTGTACGCGATGGTCGGCAGCCGTACCGAGGCCGAGGACGCGGTGGCCGAGGCGTACGCCCGTGCCTGGGGCCGCTGGTCGACGGTGCGGGAGTGCGACAACCCCGAAGCGTGGGTACGCAAGGTGGCGTACCGGGTCGCGGTGAGCGCCTGGCGCAAGACGGTGAACCGGGTGCGGGCCCACCGCCGGGAGGCGGTCGCCCAGCAGGTCGAACCGGTCTCGGTCGATCACGTCGTGCTGGTCGAGGCGTTGCGGCGCATCCCCAGCGAGCAGCGCCGGGCGATCGTGCTGCACCATCTGGTCGGCCTCAGCGTGGCCGAGATCGCCGTGGAGACCCGGGCGAATCCGAACACCGTCAAGACCCGGCTGGCCCGGGGCCGCCGGGGCCTGGCCGGGTACCTGAGCGGGGACGGACAGCAGACGACGGCGGGGAGGGGCCATGGGGTCTGACGACATGCTCGACGACGCCCTGCGGGGGCTGGCCCGGCACGCCGGGCAGACCGGTCGGCTGGCCACGGTCGCCGAGGTCCGTCGGCGGGGCGACCGCAGGCGTCGGCGTCGGCACGTCGCGACGGCCGCGGTGGGGGTCGTCGTGCTGGGGGCGCTGGGGGCCGGTTTCGCCGTGGCCCGTCTGGCGGGGCCGCCGCAGGCCACCGTGCCCGTCGGCCCGCCCGCCACGACGTCGGCGCCGCCCACGGCGACCCCGTCCACCGGGCCGACTCCGCGTACCCCGGCCACCGGCGGACCGACGCCCGGCACGACGGGCGCCACATCGGGTACGCCGCAGGGTTCGGTGTCCGCCGATCCGTTGCGGCTCGGGCAGCGCCGGTTCGCCCTGGTCCGGTCCACGGCGGCGGAGGGCGCGGTGTCCCTGCTCGACGACGGCCGCCTCGGCGAGGTCGACGGCGACGAGGGCCGGTCGCTGTTCGTCTTCGTGCCCCAGGGGTCCGGCGGTTACCTGGTCCGCACCGCCGAACCGGACGCCGACGGTGACCTGGCCTGCTGGCAGGTCCGCTCGTCGGGTTCCGATCCGCTGACCGTGGTGGCGGCCCCATGCGCGCCGTCGGAGCCACGGCAGCTGTTCTCGATCGTGGTCGACGGCACGGACGGCGGCCAGCGGACCTACGCCATCAGCAACAACTCCGCCTACCTCCAGTACTCCAGCCGACGCGGGCTGATCCTGGAGGAATTGGGCGACGCCCCGCTGACGACGGTGTTCCGGTTCGTCGACAACGGCCCCGCGCCGCAGCGCTGACCCCGGCCGAGCGCGGGGTGGGCCGCGCTCACCGCCGGGGCAGGCCGCCCACCCAGCGGTCCAGTTCCGCCGGGGAGTCGAAGCGCAGCACGGGCGGTCCGGTGGGGTCGGCCTGCCAGGCCCGCATCCGGCGGCGGGCCCGGCCGTACGCGCCGACGTGCCAGACCAGGATAGAGTCCCGGGACAGCACGCTGCCGAGCGTCTCCCGGTTGCCGTTGCAGATCTCCTCGCCGGTCACCAGCCGGCGGAGGGTACGGCGCAGCAGCCGGCCGAAGGATCGCCAGCGCGGGTAGTCCAGGGCGACGACCAGGTCGGCGCGGGCCAGCGGCACGTCCCGCCAGCCGTGGTAGGCCCCGTCGATGATCCACCGCTCGCCCTGGCAGATCTGCGTGATCCGGTGGCGTTGCTCGGTCACCGGCACCTCGACCCAGCCGGGCAGCCACAGCAGGTCGTCGACGGGGTGCCAGGGCAGGCCCAGCCGGTCGGCCAGCTGCGCGGCGAGTGTGGACTTGCCCGCGCCGTACACCCCGTAGACCAGGATGCGGGACGGTGCGCTCATCCGGGCAGCCTACGCAGCAGGTACGGGGCCCGCACGGTGTGCCCGGGGCGGTCCGGCGCGACGGTCGCCGGGCACGGGTGGTCCGTCGTCGGCGGGCACGGCGGGCGTCGATGCCTCTTGTCGGAATCTCCCGCCGTCCATTAGTTTGTTTAACATCCAGACCAACTAGCTCCACTTCCACCTGCGAATCCACCACCAGCCCTTTCCAAGGGGGGACCGATGACACCCCAGCAACCCGGCTCGACAGCCTCGCGCCGCCACTTCCTCGGCCTGGTCGGCCTCGGCACGGCCGCCATCGCCGGCGGCCCCCTGCTCGCCGGGTGCTCCGAGAAGCCGGCCGGCTCCGGCGCCGCGCAGAACCTGGACTCCTACGCCAACCTGCTGCCGACGCAGAAGGACCTCGCCCAGAGCATCAAGCCCGACATCATCGGCACCCGACCGGTGCCCGACGGCTACACGAAGTACCCGTCCGCACTGGTCGACGCGATCACCGAGCGGCCCGGCACCAGCGGCAAGGAGATCACCGCGATGACCCCGGCCTGGGGTCCGGCCCCGCCCGGGGTCGCCCAGAACGCCTACCTCCAGGCGGTCAACGCGGAGCTGGGCACGCCGGTGAACTTCACCATCCAGGACGGCAACACCTACGCCGACAAGCTCAACGCGATGCTCGGCGCGCGGGACGTGCCGGAGCTGCTCTGCGTGCCGGGTTGGGAGGTGCAGAAGATCCCGCGCTTCTCCGAGGCGATCAAGGTGCTCTTCGAGGACCTCACCGACTACCTCAAGGGCGACGCGGCCAACGCGTACCCGATGCTGGCCTCGTTCCCCACCGGCGCCTGGCGCAACTCGCTGTGGAACGAGCGGCTGATGGCCGTGCCCAACCCGACCGACGGGCCGTTCCCCTGGGCGTTGTTCACCCGCAAGGACCTGCTCGACGCGCGCGGGCTGGCGGTGCCGGCGTCGCTCGACGACCTGCTCACCGTGGCCAAGCAGGTCACCGACCCGGCCAAGAAGGTGTGGGCGTTCGACAACGTCTTCGAGATGATCCAGATGTACCACAAGGTGCCGGCCTCCAAGCAGGGCTGGCGGCTGAAGGCCGACGGGACCCCGGAGTTCAAGTACGAGACCCCGGAGTACCGGCAGGCCCTGGAGGTGATGGCCAAGATCTACAAGGACGGTCTGGTCCACCCGGAGATCGTCGCCAGCAAGGGCGCGGACAACGTCCAACTGTTCGCCAAGAACGGCGCGATCGTCTTCACCCGCAACGGCGTGGGCTTCTGGCAGGGCGCCCAGGCCGAGCACCAGAAGGTCAACCCCAAGCTGAACATCCAGCCGGTGCCGGTCTTCTCGGCCACCGGCGGTGACCCCCTGGTCTGGGGCGACGACGAGCCGATCTCCTTCACCTTCGTCAAGAAGGGGCTCGGCAAGGAGCGGGTCGAGGAGCTGCTGCGGATCATGAACTGGTGCTCCGCGCCGCTGGGTTCGCAGGAGGCGCAGCTGCGTGACTACGGGCTGGCGGGCAAGCACCACACCAGCACGCCGAACGGGCCGGTCAAGACCGACCTGGCGTTCAAGGAGATCGCCAACCAGTACTTCTTCATCAGCGGGCGCAACCCCACCATCGGCCCGTACCCGGAGACCCCGAACTACGTGCCGGACCTCCTGAACTACTCCAACGCCATGGTGAAGTTCCTGGAGAAGGACCCCTGGGACGGGGTGAAGCTGGAGATGCCGGCCGCGTACAAGGCCAACCAGGTGCCCACCGAAGACAAGTTCACCGACCTCCTGCGCGGCCGCCGGCCGCTCTCCGACGTCGATGCCATCGTGCAGGAGTGGAAGGCCAACGGGGGCGAGGAAGCGCGGGAACTGCTCGCCAAGTCCCTGCCCAAGGCCGGGCGATGACCACTCGCGACACCACCGTCGTGGCCGGGTCCGACCGGACCCGGCCCGACGGGCCCACCCGGGCGGGACGCGGGCGCCGCCCCGCCCGCCGCCGGGTGCCGCTGCGCACCCGGCTCGCCCGGGACTGGCAACTGCTGGTCATGGTGACGCCCGGCTTCCTCGTCCTGCTGGTCTTCAGCTACCTGCCGATCCTGGGCAACGTCATCGCCTTCCAGGACTACAACCCCTACCTGGGCGACAACCCGTTGCAGGCGTTCGCCCGCAGCAACTGGATCGGCTTCGGGCAGTTCCAGCTGTTGTTCGAGGACTCGGCCTTCTGGGAGGCGTTGCGCAACACCCTGGCGATCACCGCGTTCCAGCTGGTCTTCTTCTTCCCGCTGCCGATCTTCCTGGCGGTCATGCTGCACAACCTGCTCTCCCGCCGGTGGCGCGGCTTCGTGCAGACCGTCGTCTACCTGCCGCACTTCTTCAGCTGGGTGCTGGTGGTCAGCTTCTTCGTCGCCATGCTCGGCGGCGCCGGCCTGCTCGCGCAGACCATGCGCGACGCCGGCATGCAGCCGTGGAACGTGATGACCAACCCGGACACGTTCATCATCCTGGTCACCGCCGAGGCGGTCTGGAAGGACGTCGGCTGGGGCACCATCGTCTTCCTCGCCGCGCTGTCCACCATCGACCCCAGCCTCTACGAGGCGGCGGCGGCCGACGGGGCGGGCCGGTGGCGGCGGCTGTGGCATATCACCCTGCCCGGCCTGCGCCCGGTGATCGTGCTGCTGCTCATCCTGCGGCTGGGCGACGCGCTCTCGGTCGGCTTCGAACAGTTCCTGCTGCAACGCGACGCGGTGGGCCGGCAGGCCGCCGAGGTGCTCGACACGTTCGTCTACCACTTCTCCATCGCCACCGGGAACTACGGCTACGGCGCGGCGGCCGGCCTGTTCAAGGCGGCGATCGGGCTCGGCCTGATCCTGGCCGCCAATCGGGTCGCCCACCTGCTCGGCGAACGGGGGATCTACTCGAAATGACCACGACCGTCGCACCGAGGGCCCGCGCGGGGCGCGACCGCCGGCCGGTCTGGGAGGAGCCACCGACCCGGATCGGCCAGGGACTCAAGGCCGTCTTCCTGGCCCTGCTCGTGCTCAGCGTACTCTTCCCGCTCTGGGTGATCCTGGTGACCAGCCTGTCCTCCCGGGAGACCCTCGCCGAGGCCGGCGGCCTCGTGGTCGTCCCCCGGGGCATCGACACCGCGGCCTACGAGACGATCTTCGCCGGTGGGGCGGTCACCCGGGCCCTGTGGATCAGCACGCTGGTCACCGTCATCGGCAGCGCGCTGGCGCTGACCGTGACGGTGCTGGCCGCGTACGGGCTGTCCCAGCCCCGTTCGGTCGGCTACCGCTGGCTGTTGATCTACTTCCTGATCCCGTTCCTGGTCTACCCGCCGCTGGTGCCGAAGTACCTGGTGGTGACCGGGCTGGGCCTCAAGGACACCATCTGGGCGCTGATCCTGCCGCCGGCGATCAGCGTGTTCAACCTGGTCGTGGTGCGGGGCTTCTTCCAGGGCATCCCGCAGGAGCTGCTGGACAGCGCCCGGGTCGACGGGGCCAGCCACTTCCGTACCCTGCTGCGGATCGTGCTGCCGTTGTCCCGGGCGGTCATCGCCGTGGTGGGGCTGTTCTACGCGGTGAGCTACTGGAACGTCTGGTTCGACGCGCTGCTGTTCATCGACCGCAACGACATGTACCCGATCCAGCGGGTACTACAGAGCTACCTGCTGGCCGGTCAGGCCCCGCACACCTCGGGCGGCACCACCGGGGTGTCCATGCCACCGACCGAGGCGATCAAGATGGCGGTGGTGGTGCTCACCGTCGCCCCGATCGTCGCGGTGTACCCGTTCATCCAGCGGCACTTCATCAAGGGCGTCCTGATCGGCGCGGTGAAGGGCTGACCGCTGCGGCGGGCCGGGTCGGCGGGGGTGCCGGCCCGCGTGCGACAGTGGGCGGTTGTGAGCACACTTGCCGTACGCGGGTTGACCCGCCGGTTCGGCGCGCTGGTCGTCCTCGACGAGGTGCGCTTCCAGCTCGACGCAGGTCAGGTCGCCGTCGTCGTCGGGCCCAACGGCTCCGGCAAGACCACCCTGCTGCGCTGCGTCGTCGGGGCGGACCGCCCGGACGAGGGCGAGGTCCTGCTCGACGGCCGGCGCTGCGACGAGACCGACCCCCGGGTCCGGGCGGCGGTCGCCGCCGCCCTCGACGACATCGACTTCTTCCCCGACCTGTCCGTCGTCGAGCACCTCGAACTGCTCGCCTACGCCCACGGCGGTACGGCCGATCCCGTCGCGGAGGTGCTCGCCGAACTGGGTCTCGAACCGGCCCGCGACCAGCTTCCGGCGACGCTGTCCAGCGGGCAGCGCCGCCGCCTCGCCCTCGCCTCCTGCTTCGTGCGCCCGCGCCGGCTGCTCGTCCTCGACGAGCCGGAGCAGCGCCTGGACGTCCGGGGCCGGGCCTGGCTGGCGCAGCGGCTGCTGCGGGAGAAGGCGGCCGGCACGGCGGTGCTGATGGCGTCGCACGACACCGAACTCATCGACACGGTCGCCGACCGGCGGATCGCGATCGGCGGCTGAGGTGACGTCGACCAGGACCTTCCCGCCCCCGGTGGTCGCGCCCACGCCCCGGCAGCTGCGGGCCCGGCTGCGACGGGCCCGCCGCCGGCACCATCCCGGTTCGCTGGGCGAGGTGCTCACCGACGCCTACGTCGTGGTCCTGTTCGTCGCCCTGTACGGCTGGTTCGCCGTCGCCGCGGTCCGCGATCACCTGGCGGCCCCGCAGGTCGCCCGGACCGACCCGGGTGACAGGTACTGGATCGCCGTGGCCGCCGTGACGGCGGGGGCCGGGCTCGTCTGGTGGGGCCTGCGGCTGACCGGGCCGCTGCTGGTCACCCCGGCGGCCCAGGCCTGGCTGGTCAGCTCCCCGGTGGACCGCCGGGCGTGGCTGCTCCCCCGGTTCGGCGGCCTGGTCGGCGGCGGCACCGTCGGCGCCGGTGTGCTGGCGGTGGCCGCCGCCGTCGCCGGTGG
>NZ_JACGMO010000039.1:0-53182 GCF_015354745.1 Micromonospora sp. S-DT3-3-22 | reverse complement strand
CCGGAGTCCGGCGGCACGTACGTCTACGGCCGGTGACGCCCCCCGCCGCCGCGCCGCGCTGGCCCCGGGCGAGCTGAGCGCCCGGCCCCGGTGCCCCGACGCCGGCCCGGCCCTGGTGATCCCGTGGGGCCGGACCGGCGTCGGCCGTCGTCTCGGTCAGCGGCTCACGCCGCAGTCCGGAGCGGCCCAGCTGGTGCGGTTCGTCGAGTTGTCCCGGTTGTTCTCCCGCCGCGAGTCCACGTGGACGTGGTCGTCGTGACCGGGGTAGCCGGGGCCGTAGATGCCGCTGAACCCGTGGTCGCGGGAGGCGCGGGCGATCTCGCAGAGCGACCTGTTCTGCGAGGTCACGTCGGCGGCGTTGCCGTAGAGGTGCTGGCTGTCCGAAGCCCCACCGACCTGCTTGTTGCAGCTGGAGTCCCGGAACCCGCTGGTGACGTTGAGCGGCTTGTCGCCCAGGCCGCGCCGCAACGCCTCCAGTTTCCACATGGTGCGCACCGCGTTGGCCTTGGTGTCGGTGGCGGAGAGCGGACCACCGCTCCAGCCGCCCTTGCCGCAGCCGCCGTCCAGCTCCCGGTAGCTGAAGTGGGCCGGCGTGCAGTCGTTGTCCTGCAACTGGTAGAGCTTGCTGAAGGTCTGCTTGCCGGCGACGCCGTCGCTGCGCAGCCCGTACGCGCTCTGGAAACGCTTGACCGCGGCGGCGGTCTCGGGGCCGAAGTCCCCGTCGATCCGGACGGTTCCCCCGCGCCCCGCCCAACCGGCCACCCGGATCTGCAACTGGCGGACGTCGTCTCCGGAGCGCCCCTGGTAGAGGTCGCGTTTCCAGGTGTAGCAGCCGTCGGCGTGGGCCGCTGGCGCGGCGGCCACCGTGGCGATCGCGGCTCCCGGCAGAGCCAGGGCGAACGCGACGAGTGCCCGCTTCACAGTGTTCTGGCGCACAGAAGTCCTCCCGATTGGAAGTGAATGGGGTGGTGAACAGGCCATCGCCCGGGACGTCCTGCAACTTCCACCTTGACAGCTACCTGGACGATTCGCGGCAATAAAGGGGAATCGTCCTCGCAGTCGGCGATAGCTGGGTATTGCCTGTGAATGGCGATGAATGGCGATTCGGGCAGGAGGGGTCAGCCGGTGACGGGAGGGACGCCAATTCCGACACCGGTGAAGCGCCCCGAAACGGATCAGCCGGGCACCGAGGGTGATGTGGGTCCGTGACCCGGACCCGGTAACGTCGTCCCGGCGGCGACGGGGAGGTGGGACGGTGGCGCGGGGCGGGGTCTTCTGTGTCGAGGGGCAGTGGCACCGCGACCTCAACGAGCGCGGTTCCGTGCTGCCCACCCTCGACCTGCTCGAACGGCTCGGCCGCATCCGCTACATCCACAAGGACGCCGCCACCCGCGACGAGCTGTTCTACTTCCTCGACCGGTGGCTGCTCAAGCAGTACGCCGACCACCGGGTCGGCTTCTTCGCCATGCACGGCGAACCCAGCCGGCTCTGCCTCACCGACTGGGACTCCGTCGAGCTGTCCGACGTCGCCGAGCGGATGGCCGGCCGGGGCGAGGGCCGGCGGCTCTACTTCGGTAGCTGCTCGGTGCTGCGCGCCTCCGACGCCACCCTGCGCGATTTCCTCGACGTCACCGGCGCGGCCCTGATCTGCGGCTTCACCCGCGAGGTCGACTGGGTCGAGTCGGCCGCCTTCGAGACGGTGCTGCTCGACGTGCTCGCCAACGGCCAGCGGCACAACGCCGCCGAGCTGCGGATGGGTTCGGCGCACTGGGCTCCGCTCGCGGCGTACCTCGGCTTCCGGGTGATCTACGCCAACGGGCGCGCCTGGCGGCCCGCCGCCCGGCCCCGGGTCCCCGCCCAACCGGGCCGGGTCGGCGGCCGGTCCGGCTGACGCCCGGCGGGCCTGGTAGAACCGGGGGATGGCACGCAGCGTCGCAACCAACACCCGGGTCGACCGGGACGCCCTGCTCGACTTCGTCCGGCCCCGGCACCGGGTCCTGCTGATGACCACCCGCGCCGACGGCCGGCCACAGTCCTCCCCGGTCGCCTGCGGCGTGGACGCCGCCGGACGGCTGGTGATCTCCACCTATCCGGAACGGGCCAAGGTCACCAACATCCGCCGTGACCCCCGGGTCTCCGCCTGCGTGCTCTCCGACGACTGGGACGGCCCGTGGGTGCAGGTCGACGGCGTGGCCGAGGTGCTCGACCTGCCCGAGGCGCTGGACCCGCTGGTGGAGTACTTCCGCAGCATCGCAGGGGAGCACCCGGACTGGGACGAGTACCGGGCGGCCATGACGGCGCAGGGCAAGTCGCTGATCCGGATCACCGTCGAGGGCTGGGGCCCGATCGCCACCGGCGGCTTCCCCGCCCGCCTCGCGGACTGACGTCCGGTACGACGCCGGCCGCCGCTCCGAGACGCCGGCCGCCGTCGCGCCGGCCGTCGTCGCCCGGTCAGTACGCCGCCGTGAACCGCATGTTCTCGTAGCGGGGCTCCTCGATCTCGTCCACGATCGCCACCGCCAGGTCCTCGTAGCTGAGCACCGAGCGGCCCTGCCCGTCGGTGACCGGGTGCTCGGTGCCGGTGCGGTACCGGCCGGTCCGCTCGCCGGGGTGGAACTCCACCGGCGGCGGCGAGACGTACGTCCAGGTCACCCCGTCGGCCGAGGAGCGGTACAGGGCCAGGGCGTCGGCCTGCCCGAGCGCCGGTTCCCGGTACCCGTCGGGGAAGTCCGGCTCGTCGAGGAACGGGGTGTCCCGCGCCGTCAGCAGGGTCGCCCCGCCGCCGACGTGGATCACCCGGGGCGGATCGGGCAGGTCACGCAGGACGGTGACCAGGTTCTCCGCCGCGGTACGCCACAGCGCCCGCTCACCGCCGCCGACCGCCACCACGATCACGTCGGCCTCCGGGGCCAGTTCGGCGACGCTGCGCGCCGAGGTCACGTCCCCGGTCACCACGCGTACCCCGGCCGGCAGCCAGGTGACCGCCTCCGGGCGACGGACCGCCGCGGTGACCCGGTGCCCCCTGCCGGCCGCCTCGGTGGCGATCCGTGAGCCTGCGGTGCCCCCGGCGCCGTACACCACCACGTTGCCCATGCCGTCCAGGCTAGGCAGCGGGTCGCCGTCGCGGTGGTGTAACGGGCGATCCGGCCGGTACGGGGAGTGTTGCCAACATCGACTACGGTCGGTCCGGTTCCGATCCATCGACCACGGGGGAAACATCATGACCGATCTCTCCGTACCACGCCGGTTGCTCGCCTGGAGCGCTCCGGCGGCCCTCGCCCTCGCGGTGACCGTGCCGGCCGCGCCCGCCCTGGCCGCCCCGGCCGACCGGCACCCGACGCCGGCGGTCGCCGGCCCGGTCGACCGGGACCTCGACGGCGACGGCGTGCCGGACCTGGTCACCGTCGGCGGCACCGCCGGTCTCGGCTCCGGTGTCTGGTCCGCGACCGGCCTGACGTCCCGCCGCACCGGCGTCGGCACCGGTCGGGTGCACACGCCGGCCGGCAACATCGGGTTGCTCGGCAACGGCGTCGGCGGCACCAACTCGCCCGCCGAGTTCGACGGGGCGCAGGTGGTCACGGGGCGCTTCTTCGGCGGCGACCGGCAGGACTTCCTCGCCTACTACCCCGGCGGCGCCGCTGCCGGGTACGCCAGCATCATCCGGGGAGCCGGCGACGGCACCATGCTCAACCCGTACCTCAGCGGCAACCAGATCTCCGTCGGCAGCGGGCAGCTCGTGGACGACGACGGCAACGCGCCGCTCCAGGTGGCCAACGCCTACGGAGCCGACGGCGTCAACCCGGAGTATCCGGATCTGATCTCGGTGACCGGCGACGCCACCAACGGTCACCGGCTGGTCTACCACCCCAGCTTTCCGGTGCCCGGCGGCTACCTCTTCCGGGTCGCGTTGGCCGACGCCACGCCGACCGGGGGCACGGACTGGCAGAACTGGACCATCGCCAGCACCGAGACGGCCACCGGGGTGGCGATGTACCTGCGCAACGCGGCCACCGGCGACCTCTTCCTCTGGACCGGGGTCACCCTGGTCGACAACGGTGACGGCACCGGCTCGCTGACCCACACCCAGTACCACGTCGCCAGCAACTGGAACACCGCCACGACGATCACCACGATCTCGGTCGCCGACGTCAACGCCGACGGCGTCCCCGACCTGTGGGCCGTCCGCCCGGACGGCACCGTCCGGGCGTACCTCGTCTCCGGCCTGTCGGCCGGTGGTCCGGCGACCGTGCGGGCCACCCGCGTCCAGCACCTGGTCTGAGCCGCGATCGGGCCGCCACCCGGTGGTGGCGGCCCGTCGGCTCAGCCGACCAGGGCGGCGTAGACGAGCTGGCGGAGCTGGGAGCGCAGCGGGTAGGTGCTCGACGGCATCAGCTGGGTGAACAGCAGCGCGGTGATCTCCTCGGCCGGGTCGACCCAGAACGCGGTGCTGGCCAGCCCGCCCCAGTAGTACTCGCCGACGCTGCTCGGCACCTTGGCCGGGACCGGGTCCTGCACCACGGCGAAGCCCAGGCCGAAACCGATGCCGTCCAGCACCGTCTCGGCGAACCCCTGCGGCTGGAGCGACGCCAGGTCGCCGCCGCCGGGCAGGTGGTTGCGGGTCATGTAGCGCACCGTGCGGGGCCCGAGCAGTCGTACGCCGTCCAGCTCGCCGCCACGCAGCAGCAGCTGGGTGAACCGGTGGTAGTCGGCGGCGGTGGAGACCAGCCCACTGCCGCCGGAGAAGCACTCCGGGCGGGTCAGCGCGGCGGCGCCGAGCTGGTCGGCGCGGACCGCCCGGCCGGTGCCCGGGTGCGGGGTGTAGAGGGCGGCGAGCCGTTTGGCGTCGGCCGGGTCGACCCAGAACCGGGTGTCGGTCATGCCCAGCGGGGTGAGGACCCGTTCGGTGAGGAAGTCGGTCAGGCTCCGCCCGGAGACCACCTCGACGAGCCGGCCCAGCACGTCGGTGGAGACCCCGTAGTTCCAGCCGGTGCCGGGCTGGAACAGCAGCGGCAGTTTCGCCATCCCGGCGCTGGCCCCGGCCAGGTCGAGCCCCGGCGGGACGGCGAGGTCGTAGCCGGCTGCCCGGTAGAGCGCGTCGACCACCGAGGTCTGCGCGAACCCGTAGGTCAGCCCGGCGGTGTGGGTGAGCAGGTGCCACACCCGGATCGGCTCGACCGCCGGCACCGTGTACGGCTTGAGCGCCGACCCCTTGTCGAAGACCCGGACGTCGGCGAACTCCGGTAGCCAGCGGCTGATCGGGTCGGTCAGCTCGAACCGTCCCTCCTCCCACAGCATCATCGCCGCGACCGAGGTGATCGGCTTGGTCATCGAGTAGATCCGCCAGATGGTGTCCGGCTCGACCGGGGTGCCCGCCTCCACGTCGCGCAGCCCGTACACCGAGGAGTGCGCGACCTCGCCACGGCGGGTGACCACGACCTGCCAGCCGGCCAGCCGGCCGTCGTCGACGTACCTGCCGAAGTGCTCGTCGATGCGGGCCAGCCGGGCCGGGTCGAAGCCGGTACGGGCCGGGTCGCTGCTGGGTGCCACGCTCACCCGCCGAACCTACTAGCCGGTACGCGCCGGACGGAAGGTGCGGCGGCGGTGTCGGTGCTCGCACCTAGGGTGGGACGGTGCCGCAGACCATCGAGGACGAGACGTTCCGCCACACCGACTGGTACGCCGAGGAGCTGACCGACAGGCACTTCGTGCGTTGCGTCTTCACCGACGTCGACCTGACCGAGGCGGTGAGCCGGGGCGCCTCGTTCACCGGGTGCGACTTCGGCGGGGTGTCGTTCAACGCCTCCCGGCACACCGACTCGGCCTTCGTCCGCTGCGGGTTCCGCCGGTGCAACCTGTTCGAGGCCGAGTTCACCGGGTGCAAGCTGGTCGGCAGCACGTTCGACCAGTGCGCGCTGCGTCCGCTGCGGGTGTCGGGCGGGGACTGGTCGTTCGTCGGGTTGCCCGGCGCCGACCTGCGGGGCGCGCAGTTCAGCGACGTACGGATGCGGGAGGCCGACCTGTCCGGGGCGGACCTGAGCGGCGCGACCCTGGCCCGGGTCGACCTCTCGGCCGCCCAGCTGCGCGCGGCCCGGTTCACCGGGGCCGACCTGCGGGGCAGCGACCTCACCGCGCTCGACCCGACGACCGTCGAGCGGGCCGGCGCGGTGATCGACCCGCAGCAGGCGATGGTGCTGGCGCAGGCGTTGGGTTTCGAGATCCGCTGACCGGCCCGGACCTGTCCATCTCTCCGTCATTGCGGCTCTGAGCTGCACTTTTCCATCGGGTAGGAAACTTTCCATCGGGATCACTCGGTAACAAACTGGAAACGCCCACCCGCTGGCATATGGCGCATCACGGCCCTGAAATGAAAACGTGAGAACGCTCACGCCGCGACCGCACCCCCTCCCCGACCGGTCGCGGGCGTCGGGCTGGGGAGTGGGACACGCGTGAACGACCAAGAGACCTGGCGGATCGGGCCGGGCCCGACGACGCGCAGCGCGCAGCGGCGGGAGGCCCGTCGTCGGCAACGTCGCCGCTGGGCGATCGAGGCGGTGGCCGCCCTGGCCTGCCTCGCGGTGCTGGTGACCTATCTGGGCCCGGATTCGGACCCGCCGGAGCCCGATCTGGTGCTGCCGGCCGGCGCGCCGACGCCGGCCGGTTATCCGACCGGGGCGGCGGGGCTGGGCGAGTCGGCCGAGGCCGGGATCGCCACGCCCGGCCTGCAACCCCGGGAGCGCACCCCGTCGCCGAGCGAGCCGCCGACACCGACGGTCACCCCGGCGGCGTCCTCGTCGCCGGCCGCGCCGACGCTGGGCGTCTCCCGGGCCGACGTGCCCGCCGAGGTGGACCTGACCGCGCTGGGCACCCGGGACTGGGTGCACTGGGGGCTCAACCGGCCGGAGACCGTGGTCCGCAAGAGCGGCGGCACCGGCGAGATCCGGGACGAGGGCGGCCGGGGCGCACGCGACCGGTACGACACCAATCCCGAGCTGTTCGGGTGGCGCGACGGGTCCCCGGTGCCGGCCGTCTCCGCCACCGGCGCCGGGGTGTTCGTCTGCGGTGCGGGCAACGGGTTCGCGCTGTCGGTGGCCGGCGACGGTGAACCGCGTACGGTGCACCTGTTCGCCGGGATCTGGATGGCCCAGGGGCGGCTGGACGTGCGGTTGTCCACCGGCGGGTCGACCCGCACGCTGCGGCTGGAGGACCCGCACACCACGCACACCGCCCAGTTCGTAATCAAGTTCCGGGTGCCGAAGGGCGAGCGGCTGCTGATCCGCTGGACCGTCGAGGGGACCTTCCGGAACAGCTGCGGCAACGTGAACCTTCAGGCGGCGGCGGTGCGTTGAGCCGTTCGCCCTTTTCCGGGGCTTATGTCGGGATAGCGTGGCCGGGTCGATGCCCACGAGCCACCCGGAGACGCCGATGCCGACCGACGAACAGGTGCTGGACAGCCCCGAGGGCTGGGTCGCCGACCACATCCGCCGGTACGTCGCCACCGGCGGCGCGGAGGGGCACGAGTGGCAGCCGGGCGTGTTCACCCTGCTGCTGACCACCCGGGGCCGGCGCAGCGGCCGGCTGCGCCGTACCGCCCTGATCTACGGCCGGGACGGCGACGACTACCTGATCGTCGCCTCCCAGGGCGGCGCGCCCCAGCACCCCTCCTGGTACCTCAACCTGCTCGACGATCCCGAGGCGGAGGTGCAGGTGGGCCCGGAGACGTTCGGCGTGCGGGCGCGCACCGCCGAGCCGGCCGAGCGGGCCCGGATGTGGCCGACGATGACCGCCATCTGGCCCGCCTACGACGAGTACCAGAGCAAGACCGACCGGGAGATCCCGGTGGTGGTGCTGCACCGGCGCTGACCGGGCCGGCCGGGCTCAGCAGACGATCGGCTTGACCCAGGAACACTCCCGGCCCTCGGGCACCCGGGGCGCCTCCGGGGCCACCGGGGGTGCGGCCCGCGCCGTCCCGCCGTCCCCCTCGCGGTAGCTGGCCAGCGCGATGGCGATCTGGTCCTCCAGCCCCTTCACCGACGAGGTCAGGTAGTTGTTGAACACCACCGAGAAGGCGAGCAGCCGACCGTCGCCGTCGGTGGCGTAACCGGAGAGGCCGGACACCCCGGTCAGGCTGCCGGTCTTGGCGCGCACGTTGTCCGCCGCCGGGGTGCCGCGCATCCGGCTGCGCAGGGTGCCGCCGACGAGGCGGTCCGGGTTGCCGGCGACCGGCAGGGCCGCGTACCAGGTGTCGAACCAGGGTTCCCGGCGGACGGCGGCGAGCAGCGCGACGAACTCGCCGGCCGGGATCAGGTTGCGCCGGGACAGCCCCGAGCCGTCGAGCTGACGCAGGACGCCGGTGTCCACTCCGGTGTCGGCGACGTACTCGCTGATCGCGGCGAGCCCGGCCGGCCAGCTGCCCGACCCGGAGATGACCCGGCCGATCTCCTTGGTCAGCACCTCGGCGTGCCCGTTGTTGGACAGTTTGAGGAAGGGCACCAGCAGCTCGGCCAGGGTCATCGAGTCGTGCCGGGCCACCGGGGTGGCGTCCGTCGGGGTGGCCCGGCCGGGCACCGTCCGCCCGAGCACCCGTACCCCGTGCCGGCGCAGCGCGTCCCGGAAGACGGCGGCGGCATAGCCGGTGGGCTCCCCGACGGTCATCCAGTCGCTGACCGCCGCCGCGCCGGCCGCGATCCGGCCGGTGACCACGATGGTGTTGCCGCCGTGCGTCCGCTCGAACGACAGCGTCGTCTCGCCGTCGGCCACCGTCTCGGCCCGGTTGTCGATCCGCAGGTAGCCGTTGGGCGGGGTCATGGTGACCACCGGCCGTGCCCCGGCACTGCCCGCCGGGGCGGCCCGCACGATCACCGTGCCCGCGTCGTAGTCGGTGTCCGGGGCGAGGGTCAGCGCGGAGACCTGCGCCGCGTAGTAGTACGACTCGTCGTCCCAGGCCCACTCCGCGCCGAGCCGGGTGGCGTCGTAGCGGGTGTCGTCGGCGACCAGGTTGCCGGTCACCATCCGTACGCCGCTGTCGGCGACCTGGGCGGCCAGCGCGTCGTAGTCGGCGGCCAGCATCGTCGGGTCGCCGCCGCCGCGCAGGTAGAGGTTGCCGGAGACGAGGCCGGCCCGTCGGCGGCCGTCGGTGAGCACGTCGGTGCCGAACCGGTGCCCGGGGCCGAGCAGCGCCAGGGCCGCCGTCGAGGTCAACAGCTTGGTGTTGGAGGCGGGCACCAGGCGGCGGTCGCCGTTGCGGTCGTAGAGGGTCCGGCCGGTGGCGGTGTCCACCACGACCACCCCGGCCTGCGCCCCGGCGAGCAGGGGGTCGGCGAGGACGGCGTCGATGGTGGCGTGCAGCCGGGTGGCCGCCGGGGTGGGTGACTCGGCGGTCGCCGGCAGCGCACCGGCGGCGGCCACGGTGGCGACCAGCGCCACCAGCGCGAGCGTCCGGGGGAAGAGACGACGATGCATGCGACGACGCTGCCACGAAGGTTTCCGTCGGGCAAGCCTCGGCACCGTAGATTTTCTTCCATGGCTGGTGGCCCCGGGCCGGTGGTCGGCCGGTGGGTCAGGTCGGGTCCGGCGCGGCCGGGTCGGGCGCGTCGGGTTCGGCGCGGAAGTGCCGGCTCGGCTTCACCAGCAGCGGTGCGGCCAGCGCGGCCAGTGCCCCGCCGAGCAGCGGGAAGACGATGAACACCCACAGTTGGCGTAGCGCCGCGCCCCCCTCGAACACGGCCGGGCCGAACGACCGGGCCGGGTTGATCGAGGTGCCGTCGAGGGTGATCCCCACCAGGAGCACCGCCACCAGCGCCAGGCCGATCGCCAGGCCGGCGAAGCCGGCGTGCTCGACCCGGCTCGTCACCACCAGCACCACCAGTACGAACAGGAACGTCAGGACGACCTCCAGCACCGCCGTGCCGCCCTGGTTGATGTGCACCCCGTAACCGTTGGTGCCCAACACCCCGGTCTGGTCCGCCACCCCGCCCCAGCGGACCAGCCCCCAGATGGCGAAGCCGGCCACCGTGGCCCCCACGAACTGCGCCAGCCAGTACGCCACCGCGCCGACCGCGGAGATCTTGCCGGAGAGCAGCACCCCCAACGTCACCGCGGGATTGAGGTGCGCGCCGGAGAGCGGGCCGATCGCGTACACCAGCCCCACCAGGACGAACCCGAAGGCCAGCGCCACGACCACCACGCCGCCCTGAAGCTGGGCGAACACGGCGGTGCCCACCCCGACGAAGACCAGCAGCAGGGTGCCGATCAGTTCGGCGGCGTACCGTCGGGCAGCGTCCATGCGTTCAGGGTAGAAAGCCGCAGGGCCGTGAGGAGCGGAAACGGGGATCTCCGACAGACCCCGCTCTATTTGACGAACCCCTGGGCAGGGGGCACGGTGGGGGGAGAGGGCCGCGCGGCGGCGCCCCCGGAACGCCCGGCGGGCACCGGTCCGCCGCAGGGGCGCGCATCTGTCGTCGCGCCACGTTCCGCCCGACAACTCCCGAGGAGTCCCATCATGCTCACCATGACCGACAACGCCGTGCTCGTGATCCGTGACCTCGCGGCCCAGCAGGACGTCGCCCAGGACGGTGGGCTGCGGATCGCCGCCGACACCGAGGCCGGCGCGCTCACCATCGAACTGGTCCCGGTGCCGGCGCAGGGCGACCAGGTGGTCGACACCGAGGGGGCGCGCATCTTCCTCGACGCCGAGGCCGCCGAACTGCTCAACGACAGCTCGGTGGACGCCTCCGTCGACGACGAGGGCGTGGTGCAGTTCGGGTTCACCGAGCAGGAGTGACCCGGTCAGCGGCCCCGCCGGTGCTCACCGCCCCGGTGCGGGCGGGTGAACCCGGTGCGGTCCTCGGCGGACGTCGGCGGGCCGCGACGCCGCCCGTCGGCCGGGCCGGTCAACGCCGCCAGCACGTGCGCCAGGTGGTGCGACGTGCTCCACGCCGTCCAGTTCGCCGGTGAGCCCGCGCCGGTGACCCGGCGGGCCCGGCGCAGCAGCTCGTGGTCGCCCCAGGAGAGGCCTGCCCCGGCGGGCGGCCAGTGCGGGGCGGTGACCAGCGTGCGGCACAGGTCGGCGAACCGTTCGTCGCCCCGGCCGCCCCGCCGCGACCAGCGGTAGATCCACCAGCCGTCCTCGGCGGTGTACCGCACCGTGGGCAGCCGGTCGCCCGGCTCCACGCCGCCCGGCGGCGCGGGCGACACCCCGTAGTCGCCGTACCCCACGCCCAGGTCGGCCAGCCGACTCCGGAGCAGCCAGTCCCAGCGGTCCACCCGGACCGGCTCGTCGGTGGGCAGCCGGGACAGCGACGGCGGCATCCCGCCGGCCGCCACGGTCACCGTGCGCCAGGCGTGCCGGCGGGCCCAGTCCACCACCCGGCGCACCCGGGGCTCGGCGACGCGCAGGTCGGCCGGGCAGCAGACGTCACCGGCGTCGACCAGCAGGTCGCACTGCTCCGGGACCAGCCCGGTGCGCCGCCACACCCGCTCCACCGCCGCCGTCGTGGCGTCCGGGCCGGTGCGGTCCCGGCCGGGCCGCAGCCGGACCACCGCCCCCCGGGCGTACGCCCGGCACGCCGCGCCGTGCGCGGCCAGCCGCCGGTCACCGCAGGTCAGGCCGACCACCGGCTGCACCGGTACGCCCCACCGGGCCAGCTCGCCGGCCGGCCCGTCGGGCAGCGCGCACACGTCGACGGCCGGCACCAGCCCGGCGGGCAGCCGGCGCAGCACCTGGGGCAGGCCGGTGTCGGCCGGGGACACGTCGAGGACCGGGACGACCAGGGGAGCGTGGGCGCTGTCCAGATGACCCAGCGCCTCCAGCTCACCGCGTCTGCTGGTGAGGATGGGGCGGTAGACGGGCTCCGCCACCCGACCCCCGGGGGCGGGCACCATACCTCAATCTACCGGGCCGACCGCCCCCGTCACAGGGGTTGCCCGGCAATCGTGGTGACGGATCGGCGTCGCATCCGGGCCCTCCACATCGGGCATTGACAGTGGTCGGTGACGGTGGTGGCATGGGTGGGCGGTACGCCGGGCGTGGAAGGGCATCCGAAAACCCATGTCCCCGCTCCCTGCTGCCCGGAAGGCGTACCCCCTCATGACAACGTCGCGTCACCGTGCCGGCCTGCTCGCGGCGCTGACCGCCGCCGCCGCACTGCTGCTGGTCGTCCCGCTGCCCGCCGGGGCGCTCGCGGTACCCGAGCCGACCACCCCGGTCACCGGCAACGCCACCCACTTCGACGCCCTCGGCGCACCGTACGGCGGCTGCGGCCTGCCCCAGGCGGAGCTCGACGCGCCGGACTTCGTCGCGCTCAACGCCTACGACCTGCCCGGCGACTACTCGTCGTACCCGATGCGGCCGATCCCGGCCAGCCAGGCGGCGAAGATCGGGCTGTGGAACAACGGCCTCAACTGTGGCCGGTTCGTGCGGGTCACCGTCGGCGACTACTGCACCGGCGTCAACGACGGCGCGCCCGGCCAGCCATTCTGCCGCAACGGCTCGTGGACCGCCGACGCCTACAGCGGGGCCACCCTGACCATGGTGGTGGCGGACAGTTGCGGCGACGGCAACGCCTGGTGCCGTGACGACCCCTACCACCTGGACCTCTCCACCGCCTCGCTGAACCGCTTCGTGCGCAACGGGACGCCGGTGGGGGACATGAACCCCGCCCACTGGAACAACCGGCACGTCTCCTGGTCGTTCGTCCCCGCCCCGAACTACTCCGGCGACATCCGGATCGGCTTCATGAGGGGCGCCCAGCGGTACTGGCCGGCGATCGCCGTCTCGCACCTGGCCAACGGCATCCACGGGGTGGAGTACCTGGCCGGTGGGGTGTGGACGGCCGCCACGATGAACAGCGACATGGGACAGTCGTACGTGATCGGGGCGACCGCCGCCGGGGGCACCGACTTCCAGATCCGGGTCCGCGACGCGGCCGGCGTTCTGATCAACAACGGTCGGGTCTACCGGTTCGCCCTGCCCGCCTCCTGCGGCGGGACGTGCTCGGCGGCGTACACCCGGGTCGACTACACCACCTCCGACGGGCCGACCCCGACCCCGACCGGCACCCCCACGGCCACCCCCACCGCGACGCCGCCGGTCACCCCCACCGCGACCCCCACCGGCACCCCGGCCCCGGTGACCGGTTGCTCGGCCGCCTACCGGGTGACCGGCTCGTGGTCGGGCGGCTTCCAGGCGGAGGTCACCGTACGCAACCTCGGTGCCGGCGCGATCACCGGCTGGGCCACCGCGCTGACCTTCGCCGGAAGCCAGCAGGTCGCCTCGTCGTGGAGCGCCACGGTCAGCCAGTCCGGCCGGCAGGTCACCGCGACCAACGCCGCCTACAACGGGAGCCTGATCCCCGGCGCGACCACCAGCTGGGGGATGGTCGTCACCGGCGACAACCAGCCCCCGACGGTGGTGACCTGCGCCGTCCGGTGAACCACCGGTGGCCGGCCCGCCCGTGGTGGCGGGCCGGTCACCGCCCCGGCGCTAGGCCCCGGGCGCGGTGAGCCGCACCCCGACCCCGCGTACGGTGTGCAGGTAGCGGGGTTGCTGGGCGCTCTCCCCGAGCTTGCGGCGCAGCCAGGACAGGTGCACGTCGACGGTCTTGTCCGCGCCGCCGTAGGGGATCTGCCAGACCTCGGTGAGCAGTTCCCGTTTGGTCACCACCGCGCCGGGGCGGCCGGCGAGGTGGTGCAGCAGGTCGAACTCGCGCGGGGTCAGCTCCACCGGCGTGCCGTCCAGGGTGACCTGGCGGGCGCGCGGATCGATCCGCAGCCCGCCGACCACCAGCACGGGCTCGCCGTCGGGCCGCTCGGCCCCGCCCCGGCGCAGCACCGCCCGGACCCGGGCGTCGAGCTGGGCGGCGGTGAACGGCTTGACCAGGTAGTCGTCCGCCCCGGCGTCGAGCAGCCGGACGATCTCCCGTTCGTCGTCCCGGGCGGTGGCCACGATCACCGGCACGGCGCTGACCGCGCGCAGCATCCGCAGCAGCTCGCCGCCGTCGAGGTCGGGCAGGCCGAGGTCGAGCACGACGAGGTCGGGCCGGTCGTCGAGGGTGTGCCGCAGCCCCTCCATCGCGGTCGACGCGGCGGCCACCGCGTGCCCCCGGTCGCGCAGCGCCCGGACCAGCGGGGCACGGATGGTCAGATCGTCCTCGACGAGCAGCAGGCGGGCCACCC
The DNA here is from genome assembly GCF_015354745.1 of Micromonospora sp. S-DT3-3-22. NCBI lineage: Bacteria > Bacillati > Actinomycetota > Actinomycetes > Micromonosporales > Micromonosporaceae > Micromonospora > Micromonospora sp. S-DT3-3-22. Next base: position 39,010 of record NZ_JACGMO010000039.1, on the reverse strand, counting down.
CAGCAGGCTAGCCCCGGGGGGCGGGCCCGGCTGCCGACCGGGCCGGGCCGGACGACCACGTCGGGACGACCCGCCCGGGCGCGCACCAACTGCCGCCGCGACTCATGAGACGGGTGTTTTCGCAGCTCAGCACGGGTGGGTGTCGGCTACTGGACAGTTGGTCGGGTGGTCGCAAAAGGCGCAACCGACATATTTTCGAGGTACGCGATCCGGTCGGTCGGCGTGGATCGCCATCCCACCCCCCATCGCTCCCGGCCCGAGAAGGTGGCCGGCAGGCAGGAGCACCACGATGTCCAGCACCGGTTCCCGGCGTCGCCCGGTCAACCAGCCCGTCCCCTGCCGCAACGACCTGGCCCGGGCCGACGCCCAACTGGCCAGCGACCGGCGGGTGGGACTACCCCCCTCGGCCCGGATGCTCTACGCCGTGGTGCACGCGAACGGCACCCTGGCCCGTGGTCTCGGTGCGGCGTCGGCCACCCGACTCGCCCCCGGCATGTACCAGGTCGTCTTCGACCAGGACGTGAGCACCGCCGGCTACGTGGGCACGATCGGATTGGCCGGCAGCGCCGGGCTCGCGCCGCCCGGGGGGATCAGCGTGGTCGGCCGGACGGGAATCCCGAACGGGGTGTTCGTCAAGACGTTCGCCAGCGACGGCAGTGTCTCGGACCGTCCGTTCCATCTGGCGGTCCTGGCCTGAGGCCGGCGGATACGGGCGCACGGCGCCGTACGGCACACCGGCCGTCCGTCGCCGCGCTCCGACCGTCTCCCACCACCGCAGCCATCCGGCGGTACGCCAGCGGGGACCTGGTGCGACCGGTGCGGTGCCCGCGCCGGTCTGGGGTGCACGTTGCCCGATCCGGCGGCGCGCAAACCTGCCCGGGGCCGGGAATTGCCTCATCTGCACGACACGGCGTGATCCGTCGCCGTTGCGGGTATGAGCGGGACATGGAGCATTTCACGATCGCGACGGTCGCCCAGAAGAGCCCGGACTTCCGCCGGGTGCTCTGGACCGGCGAGAAGACCCAGTTGGTGATCATGACCATTCCGCCGGGAGGGGAGATCGGCGAGGAGGTCCACGACGGGATCGACCAGATCCTGACCTTCGTCAGCGGCACCGCGGAGGCCCGGGTCGGCGGGGAGACCCGGGACGTCGCCCAGGGTGACCTGGTGGTGGTGCCGGCCGGGACGAAGCACAACTTCGTCAACACCGGGCCCAACCCGCTGGTCCTCTACACGGTCTACGGCCCGCCGGAGCACGCCGACCAGGTGGTGCACCACACCAAGGAGGAGGCCGACGCGGCGGAGGCCGCCGGCGAGGACGAACCGCCGACGTCCTGAGCCGCCGCCGGACCGTTCCGCCGCACCGGCGTCCCCGGTGGGACGCCGGTGCGGGCGGTCAGCCCACGGGTACGGCGGAGACGTCCACCGTCTCCGGATACTTCAGCCCCGACCCCGTGTTCAGCACCACCACCCGCTCGTCGGGGCGGATCCAGCCCCCGGCCCGCAGGTGCCGGGCGGCGGTGAGGCAGGCCGCCCCCTCCGGGCAGAGCAGCAACCCCTCCCGGGCGGCGAACTCCCGCAGGTCGGTGAGGATCTCCGCGTCGTCGACGGCGACCGCCGTCCCACCGCTCTCCCGCAGCGCGGTCAGGATCAGCTCGTCGCCGAGGGGCGCCGGCACGGTGATCCCGAACGCCACGGTGCGCGCGTCGGCCCAGGGGCGGGCCCGGTCCTCACCGGCGGCGAACGCCCGGACGATCGGCGCGCAACCGGTCGACTGCACCGCCACCAGCCGGGGCAGCCGGTCGCTCACCCAGCCGAGTTCGCGCAGCTCGTGCAGGGCCTTGTGGATGCCGATCAGGCCGACCCCGCCACCGGTGGGATAGATGATCACGTCGGGCACCTGCCAGCCGAGCTGTTCGACGATCTCGTACCCCATCGTCTTCTTGCCCTCCAGCCGGTAGGGCTCGCGCAGCGTGCCGGCGTCGAAGACCGCGCCGTCCGCGCCGGCCACCAGCTCGGCCACCCGGCGTCCGGCGTCGCTGATCAACCCGTCCACCAGGAGCAGGTCGGCACCGGCGGCCACGCACTCGCGGCGGCAGATGGTGGGCGCGTCCAGCGGCATCACGATGGTCGCCGCCATCCCGGCCCGCGCCGCGTACGTGGCCCAGGCCGCTCCGGCGTTGCCGTTGGTGGGCATGGCGAACCGCCGTACGCCCAGCTCCCGGGCCCGGCTCACCCCGACGGCGGCGCCCCGGGCCTTGAACGACCCGGTCGGGGTGAGCCCCTCGTCCTTGACGATCAGGTCGGCGACGCCGATCTCGTGGCCGTACGCCGGCGCGCGCCACAGCGGCGTCCAGCCCTCACCCAACGTGGTGACGTGCCGCTCGTCGGCCACCGGCAGCAGCTCCCGGTAGCGCCACAGGTCGGCCGGGCGCAGCCCGAACCGTTCGGGCGTCACGGCGGCGGCCACCGCCGCCAGGTCGTAGCGGGCCAGCAGCGGCGACCCGCAGTCACACAGGTTGGTGAGCCGGTGGGCGTCGTGTTCCCGGCCGCAGCGGGGACACTCCAGGTGGGTCAGGTACACGATGCTCCTCGCCGTCGGCCCGGTCGGTGCTCGGCACACCGGCATTCTCCGGCAATCGGCCCGGGTTCGCCGCTCGCCCGGCATGCCCACGCCGATCATGGGTAGAACCGTCGGCATGGACCTCGACCAACCCACCGTCGGTCTCCCCGGCGACGTCCGGATGCCGCTGCTCGGCTTCGGCACCTGGCAGGCGACCGGCCGGGCCGGCTACGACGCCGTGCTGGCCGCGTTGGACGCCGGCTACCGGCACCTCGACACCGCCACCATGTACGGCAACGAGGAGGAGGTGGGTCGGGCGGTGCGGGAGAGCGGACTGCGCCGCGAGGACGTCTTCATCACCACCAAGCTGCCGCCGGACCGGGTCGGCCGGGAACGGGAGACGATCGAGGCGAGCCTGCGGGCGCTGGGCACCGACCACGTCGACCTCTGGCTGATCCACTGGCCGCCGTCGTCGCCGTCGGACAGCATCCCGGTCTGGCGGGAGCTGCTGGCCGCCCGGGACGAGAACCTCACCCGGGCGGTGGGGGTGAGCAACTACGCCACCCCCCAGCTCGACGAGCTGATCCAGGCGACCGAGGAGAACCCGGCGGTCAACCAGATCCGGTGGAGCCCGTCGCTGTACGACCGGCAGCGGCACGCCGAGCACCGGGACCGGGGGATCGTGCTGGAGGGTTACAGCCCGTTCAAGACCAGCGACCTGGCCGACCCGGTGCTGACCCGGATCGCCGCCGCGCACGACGTCTCCCCGGCACAGGTGGTGCTGCGCTGGCACGTCGACCACGAGATCGTGGTGATCCCCAAGTCGGTGACCCCGGAGCGCATCCGTGCCAACGTCGACATCTGGAACTTCTCGCTCACCGCCGAGGAGATGCGCGACATCGACGCCCTGGGTGGCTGAGCCCGGACGGGGTGCGGGGGGCGTGACCGGCCGGTCACGCCCCCCGCGTGGTGGTGGGTGGTGTGGGGTCAGGCGCGGGAGCAGGCGACGCCGTTGAGCGAGAAGCTGGTCGGCGCCGAGTACGTCCCGTTCAGCGAGCCCTGGTAGCCGAAGCTGGCGGTGCCACCGGGGGAGACGCTGCCGTTGTGCGAGGCGTTGCGGGCGGTCACCGTGGACCCGCTCTGGGTGACGGTGGCGTTCCAGGAGCTGGTGATCTGCTGCCCGCTGGGCAGGCTGTAGGTCAGCGTCCAGCCGTTGATGGCGCTGGAGCCCCGGTTGGTGATCGTCACGTCGGCGGTGAACCCGTTGTTCCACGAGTTGGACGTGTACTTCACCGCGCAGCCGCCGCCGTTGCCCGGGGGCGTGGTCGGCGGGGCGGTGGTGGGCGGCGGGGTGCCACCGGTGTTGACGGTCTGGGAGAAGTTGGTGACGGCCAGCCCGGCGCCGCCCTGCCAGGGCTCGAAACCGGCCTGGATGCTGGTCAGGTACCAGTCGTTGGTGATCGCCCCACGGTTGCGGGTGTCGGCGATGAAGTCCAGCACGTTGAAGCTCATGGACCCGATGGCCGACGGCGCGACGTACGAGATGACGTTGTTGCCGCCGTTGTTGCCGCGCCACACCTCCCAGCTGCGGCCCGCGATGTTCGCGTTGCCCACCGGCGAGCCGATCGGCTGGATGCTGCCCTGCCGGTTGAACCAGATCATGATCTCCATCGCGTTGACCCCGTCCCGCTTGGGCGACGGGTCGAGCCAGATGTCGTAGGCGGCGTCGTAGATCGCCCCGCCGACGTAGTTGAAGGAGATGCTGCCGGGCGCGCTGCTGATCGACTTCACCTGGGCCGGCAGGTTGGTGCCCGGCGAGCAGTTGGTGTAGTGGCAGCCGACGAAGATCGACGGGTACGACACCGGCGCGCCGTTGGTCGGCGCGGAACCCTGCTGGCTGGCGATGCTGAAGCCACTGCCGGTGACGTTGATGCACTGCTGGGCGGTGGTGCCCCAGCGGTTGTTCTGGACCACGTACCTGCCGCCGATGACGGTGGAGCCGTACTGCTCGCAGATCTGGGTGTCGGCGGAGGCGGTGCCGCCGACGGCGACGGCCACGATCGTGCCGACGGCCAGGAGACCGGCGGCGGCGAGGGCCCGCAATGGACGCTTCATGATGCTCCTTGGCTGCGGCGCGGGGACGCCGGAGGTGTCTCGGACGTGACCGGGAGCGCTCCCACGGTCCTGAACACATTTACATACTTGAAACTGTGACGCAACTGAACCGGTTAAGTTCGCGGCCGATCTCGTCCACGTACGTGAACCGCGTTCTACAGGTTGGGCGCGAGCAGCGTGCGCGCCGTCCGGGCCTGCGCCGCCGCCTCCCGCAGCGCCGCCGCCAGCCGGGTCCGCGCCTCCGGCCCCAGCCGGTCCACCGGCGCGGCCACCGAGATCGCGTCCACCGCCGGCTCCCGCAGCGGTACGGCCACCGCCACCGCGGCCAGCCCCGGACTGCACTCCTCCCACTCCTCGGCCCAGCCCCGCCGCCGCACCGCGGCCAACTCGGCACGCAGCGCCTCCGGCGTGGTGACCGTCCGCCCGGTGAACGCCGGCAGCGGCCACTGCAACAGCCGGTCGACCTCCTCGTCGGAGCGCGCGGCGAGCAGCGCCTTGCCGGCCGCGGTGGCGTGCGCGGGCAGCCGGCGACCCACCGCGCAGACCGGCCGCACGATGTGCGCCGAGTCCCGCCGGGCCAGCAGCACCACCGCGCTCCGGTCGAGCCGGTAGAGCTGCACCGTCTCGCCGGAACACTCGGCCAGCCGGTCCAGGGTCACCTCGTACAGGGCGGCGACGTCCGCGCCGGCCAGGAACGTCGCGCCCACCTCCAGCGCCCGCAACCCCACCGAGAACCGGGTGCCGGTCGGGTCGGCGGCCACCCACTCGCGGTCCAGCAGGGTCCGCAGGATGGCGTGCAGGCTGCTCTTGGGGATGCCCAGCGCCCGGCTCAGCTCCACCGGTGAGCGGGGGCCGTCCGGGGTGGCGAGCGCCTCCAGCACGTCCAGCGCCCGACCCGCCGACTTGACCGAGCGGTATGACTCGTCCGTCGTCACGCCGTCACTGTAGTGAGACGGACGACATCCGGCCGATGGGTATTCTTCGATCGAACCTCGTTCAGCTGGCTGAACAACTTTCTGTCCAGTCCGGAGCGTCCCGGGTGGGGGATCATCGGCCCTGGTGTGCGCCGATCGCGCGGAGTAGTGTCTTGCCTTCACCGCGTACCGATCCCCTCCGGAGGCGTACACCACCATGCGTGGCTCCCCCCTGCGCATCCTCGTCGTCGGCGCGGGCATCGCCGGTCTCGCCGTCGCCCGGGCCCTGCGGTTGGCCGGCTTCCGACCGGACGTCACCGAGAAGCTCCCCCCGAACGAACTCGCCGACACCGGCCTCTACCTGCCCGGCAACGCCGCCCGCGCGCTGCGCCGGCTCGACCTCGACGGCCCGGTCCGCCCGCTCGGGCAGGTGATCCACCGCCAACGCTTCCTCGACGCCGCCGGTGACCCGCTCTGTGAGGTGGACCTCGACACGCTCTGGGCCGAGGTGGGGGAGTGCCGGGCCCTGCCCCGCCGCGACCTCTACCAGGTGCTGCTCAGCGGCGCCGGGGGCGCTGTCCGGCACGGGGCCGAGGTGAGCACCGTCGAGCTGCTGCCCGCCGGGGTCGCGGTCACCTTCACCGACGGCACCGGCGGCGAGTACGACCTCGTGATCGGTGCCGACGGCCCCCGCTCGGCGGTCCGTTCCCTGGCCGCGCTCGGCGGTCCGCCCCGCCCCGCCGGCCAGGTGGTCTACCGGGGCGTGGTGCGCGACGGCCCCGACGTGGCCGACTGGACGGCGCTGCTCGGCCGGCGGGCCGGCTTCCTGGTGGTGCCGCTCGGCGCCGGCCGGCTCTACTGCTACGCCGACGAGGCGGGCACCGTCGCCCCGGCCGACCCGGTCGCCCGGCTGCACGAACTCTTCGGCGGCTACGGCGGCCCCGTCCCGGCGGTGCTGGCCGCCTGGCGCGACGTGCAGGTCGGGCTCACCGACGAGGTCGAGCTGGGCCGCTGGCACCGGGGCCGGGTGCTGCTGGTCGGCGACGCCGCGCACGCCACCGCGCCCACCCTGTCCCAGGGGATCGCGATGGCGCTGGAGGACGCGGTGGTCCTCGCCGAGTCGCTGCGCGCCGCCGGCAGCGTCGAGGCCGCCCTGGTCGCGTACGAGAGCCGCCGTCGTCCGCGTACCCGATGGGTGCGGGACCGGACCCGCGACCGCAACCGCACCCGGGACGTGCCGCCGGCGCTGCGCGACCCCTTGCTGCGCGGGCGGGGCGGGCGGATCTTCGGCGAGCACTACCGGCTCCTGGTCGGCCCGCTGTAGGTGCGGCGGGTGACCGGACATGGTGCCAGAGCACCCCGAGCGGTGCTGCCACCTGCCGGGGACTAACATCCTTTCGGATGACGGCCCGCAGCTGACGAGGCGTGCCGAGCGGGACAACCGAGAACCGGAGGCCATTCGTGACCACCGTCGCACCCAAGCCGGTCGTGACCCGGCCATGGCCGGTCCGAGAGCCGGTCAAGGGGTCGGCCATCGCGCGGCTGCTGCGCACCACGGACGCGAAGCAGATCGGGATCATGTACATGGTCACCGCGTTCGTGTTCTTCATGATCGGTGGCCTGATGGCCCTGGTCATGCGAGCCGAGCTGGCGCGGCCGGGCATGCAGTTCCTGTCGCCGGAGCAGTACAACCAGCTGTTCACCATGCACGGCACGATCATGCTGCTGTTCTTCGCGACGCCCATCGTGTTCGCGTTCGCCAACTACGTCGTGCCGCTGCAGATCGGCGCCCCCGACGTCTCGTTCCCCCGGCTGAACGCCTTCGCCTACTGGCTGTACCTGTTCGGCGGCACGATGGCGACCGCCGGCTTCCTCAGCCCGGGTGGCGCCGCCGACTTCGGCTGGACCGCCTACACCCCGCTGAGCAGCATCGAGCACTCGCCCGGCGTCGGCGCGAACATGTGGGTGGTCGGCCTGGCGATCTCGGGTCTGGGCACGATCCTCGGCGCGGTCAACCTGATCACCACGATCCTGACCCTGCGGGCCCCCGGCATGACCATGTTCCGGATGCCGATCTTCACGTGGAACATGCTGGTCACCAGCCTGCTGGCGATCCTGGTCTTCCCGCTGCTGGCCGCCGCGCTCTTCGCGCTGGCCGCGGACCGGCTGCTCGGCGCGCACGTCTACGACCCGGCGACCGGCGGCCCGATGCTGTGGCAGCACCTCTTCTGGTTCTTCGGCCACCCCGAGGTCTACATCATCGCGCTGCCGTTCTTCGGCATCATCACCGAGATCATCCCGGTCTTCTCCCGCAAGCCGATCTTCGGTTACAAGGGTCTCGTCGCCGCCACCATCGCCATCGCCGCCCTGTCGATGAGCGTCTGGGCGCACCACATGTTCGCCACCGGCCAGGTGCTGCTGCCGTTCTTCAGCTTCCTCAGCTACCTGATCGCCGTGCCGACCGGCATGAAGTTCTTCAACTGGATCGGCACCATGTGGCGGGGCCAGATCACCTTCGAGACGCCGATGCTGTTCGCCATCGGCTTCCTGGTGACCTTCCTCTTCGGTGGTCTGACCGGGGTGCTGCTGGCCAGCCCGCCGCTCGACTTCCACCTGCACGACAACTACTTCGTCGTGGCGCACTTCCACTACGTGCTCTTCGGCACCATCGTGTTCGCCGTCTTCGGTGGCATCTACTTCTGGTTCCCGAAGATGTTCGGCCGGATGCTCGACGAGCGCCTGGGCAAGATTCACTTCTGGCTCACGATGATCGGCTTCCACACCACCTTCCTGGTGCAGCACTGGCTCGGCGCCGAGGGCATGCCCCGCCGGTACGCCGACTACCTGCCCAGCGACGGCTTCACCACGCTCAACATGATCTCCACGATCGGCGCGTTCATCACCGGTATCTCGACCCTGCCGTTCATCTGGAACTGCTGGAAGTCGTACAAGACCGGGCCGGTCGTCGAGGTGGACGACCCGTGGGGCCACGGCAACTCGCTGGAGTGGGCGACCAGCTCCCCGCCGCCGCTGCGTAACTTCGACCGGATGCCCCGCATCCGTTCCGAGCGCCCGGCGTTCGACGCGAAGTTCCCCGAGCTGGCCGCCGGGCAGAGCCTCGCCGGCCCGCCGGAGGGTGGTGCCAAGCCACTGACCAGCGAGGTCAACGGCGGCGCCAGCTACCAGGAGGACACCGCCGGGAACCTCGACCAGCGCTGATCCGCACCGACATCGCCGACGGGCGTCGTACCCACCCGGGTACGACGCCCGTCGGCTTTCCCTGCCCGGTGCGGGGTCGACCGGGTGACCTTCCGCGCCACCGACGGTTCCCGTGTCACCGGCCCTATCCGGGACGCTGACGGCAACCGACGGTGACGGTCGGGCCGTGACATGCCCTCAAGGGGCTCGATGCCACAGCGGCGTAGATATGACTCTGTGGCATATCACTTCACCGGAGGACATGCCGCTGAGCTGCTGAGCCGCCGAGCCGGGCGATCCGCTGGTCCGGCCGTCGGGCCGCCGGACCCGGCCGGTCGTCGGGTCGCCGGGCGAACCGTCGGCGGGAGGCGGTATCAGGGAGTGGCGGGGGTCAGGTCGACGGCGGGGTCGCTGGTGGCGGGGACGACCGCCGACCCGGGGGCGGCGGTCGCGGGTGGGCGGCGGTGGGGCAGCACCACGGGCAGCACCGCCAGGGTCACCAGCAGCCCCACCGCCCCGGTGACCACGAAGCCCCAGAGCGGCACCGAGGCGTCGATCACCGCGCCGGCCAGCGGAGCGCCGAGCGCGATGCCGACCGTGGTGGCGGAGCCGTGCAGGCCCATCGCCTCACCGCGTACCCCGGCGGGGGCGAGCCGGCTGACCGCGTCGGCGGTGGCGGCGATGGTGGGGGCGCAGAGCAAACCGGCCGGGAGCAGGGTCAGACAGAGCAGCCACCAGTGGCCGCCGCCCAACCCGACCGGGATGGTGCAGAGGCTGAGCAGGGCGGCCAGGGCCAGCGGGGAGAAGGAGCGGCGGACGGCCCCGTACGCGAAGCCGCCGATCAGCGACGCGATCGCCCAGGCGGTGAGCACCGCACCGGTCCAGCCGACCTCGCCGCCGGCCCGCAGCACCGCCACCACCGCCACGTCGGTGCCGCCGAGCACCAGGGTCGCGGCGGCGCTCACCGCGAACACCGCGAGCAGGCGACTGGTCAGCCACTGCCGCCGGGGCACCCGGGGCTGCGGCCCGACCGACTCGTCGGCGCTGCGGGTCGGCGGGTCGAGCAGCCAGAGGACGATGCCCGCGCCGACGATGCCCGCGCCGACCGCCCAGAGCGTGACCCGGGGCGAGACGGCGGTGGCCAGCGCCACGGCCAGCGCCGGCCCGATCATGAAGGACAGCTCCATCGACATCGAGTCCAGCGCGTACGCGGGGCGGCGGCGCTGTGCCGGCACCAGCGCGGCGATCGACTGCCGGACGACCGAGAACACCGGCAGCGCGAACAGCCCGGCCACGAACGCGGCGGGCAGCAGCAGCGGCAGACTCAACGTCGGGGCGCTCACCCAGAAGGCTGCCTCGACGACGGTGGTCACCGCGACCACCGGGCGTAGACCACGCCTGTCGACCAGCCGGCCGAGCAGGGGGGAGCCGATGGCCGCGCCGGCGACCGATGCGGCACCGACCAGACCGGCGGCGCCGTAACCCCGGCCCAGCTCCAGCACCACGTAGAAGGTGAGCGTCACCCCCGTCGCGGTGAGCGGGATGCGGGCCAGCACCGCCACCAGCAGCAGGGCCCGCAGACCGGGCTGGGCCAGGGCCTGCCGGTAAGGCGTCAACGTCATGATGCTCCGTACCTCCGGCGGTCATCCTGGACCGGGGGTACGACATCGGCAAGCGATTACCGGCTCATGCGGCGCTGATCACCGGCTCCCCGCGCAGGGTCACCCCGGCGCCGTCCATCGCCCGCAGCGCCACGTCCAGCGTCGCCGGCGCGACCGCCGCCGTCAGGTCGAGCAGCACGGTGGTGGCGAAGCCCTCCCGGGCGGCGTCCAGGGCGGTGGCCCGTACGCAGTGGTCGGTGGCGATGCCGACCACGTCGACCCGGTCGACGTCGTGCCGGCGCAGCCAGTCGGCCAGGCACTCGCCGTCGTCGGCGTGCCCCTCGAACCCGGAGTACGCGGCGGCGTGCTCGCCCTTGTGGAAGATCGCCTCGACCCGGTCGGTCACCAGGTCGGGGTGGAACTCGCTGCCCGCAGTGCCGACCACGCAGTGCCGGGGCCACGACTCGACGTAGTCCGGCGGGTCGCCGAAGTGCGCCCCCGGGTCGACGTGGTAGTCCTTGGTGGCGACCACGTGGTCCCACCGCTGCGGCTCCCCGGCCAGCAGGCCCGAGATGCCGGCGGCGACGCCCGCGCCCCCGGTGACGGCGAGGGAACCGCCCTCACAGAAGTCGTTCTGCACGTCCACGATGATCAGCGCGTTGGCCATCGGTGCCCTTCCTCTCCGCTCGCCGCCGGTGACCCCACCTGCGGCAGGACCCAGTCTGCCCCGACGGCTCAACCGGCCGGCACGACCGTGACCGGGATCGCCGGATCACCGGCGGAGAGCTTCAGCCCCTCCCACGGGATCGAGATCAGGCACTGGCGCAGGTGCTCCCGGGACTCGGCGATGGTGGGCAGGTCGACGGGTTCGCCATCGACCACGTAAGAGTGCTGGAGCAGCCGGTCGTTGGCCTGCCGGTCCGGCACGCCCTGCGAGACCACGACCTCCTCGGTGGCGGTGCCGGTGGGCTTGTGCCGGCGTACCGCGACCTTCCGGCCCCCGATGGTGGCCTTGTTCTCGGAACGCTTGACCACCGGCCGCCCGTCCACCTCGACCAACTTGTAGACCAGGCTGGCGGTGGGTGCGCCGGAGCCGGTGACCACGGCGGTGCCCGCGCCGTACATGTCGACCGGCTCGGCGGCGAGCGCGGCGATGGCGTACTCGTCGAGATCCCCCGAAACGATGATCTTCGTCTCGGTGGCGCCGAGCGAGTCGAGCAGTTCCCGGGACTGCTGGGCGATGACCGCGAGGTCGCCGGAGTCGATCCGGACCGCCCGCAGTTGCGGCCCGGCCACCTCGATGGCGGTCCGGATGCCCTGGCTGATGTCGTACGTGTCGACCAGCAGCGTGGTGTCCCGCCCCAGGGTGGCGACCTGCGAGGCGAACGCCGTCCGCTCGTCGTCGTGCAGCAGGGTGAACGCGTGCGCGGCGGTGCCGGCGGTGGGGATGCCGTACCGTTGGCCGGCCGCGAGGTTGGAGGTGAACCGGAACCCGGCCAGGTACGCCGCCCGCGCGGCGGCCACCGCCGCCTCCTCGTGGGCCCGCCGGGAACCCATCTCGATCAGCGCCCGACCCCGGGCCGCGGTGACCATCCGGGCCGCCGCCGCGGCCACCGCGCAGTCGTGGTTGAGCACCGACAGCACCAGCGTCTCCAGCACCACGCACTCGGCGAAGCCGCCGGAGACGGTGAGGATCGGGGAGCCGGGGAAGAACAGCTCGCCCTCGGCGTACCCGTCGATGTCGCCGGTGAACCGGTAGTCGGCCAGCCAGCGGGCGGCCGGCTCGTCCACCACCCCGGTACGGAGCAGGAACTCGACCTCCTCCGGGGCGAACCGGAACTCCCTCACCATGTCGATCAGGCGGCCGGTCCCCGCGACCACCCCGTACCGGCGTCCGGCGGGCAGGCGTCGGCTGAACACCTCGAAGGTGCACCGGCGGTCGGCGGTGCCGTCGCGCAGGGCGGCACTGACCATGGTCAGCTCGTAGTGGTCGGTCAGCAGCGCGGGGCGAAGGTGGCTCACCAACCCAGCCTAGAGTTCAGCCGGTCGGACCGTCGCCGTGGCCCGGGAGCGCCCGCAGCGCGGCACCCAACTCGGCCCGGCCGGTGATGCCGAGCTTGCTGTAGACCCGCTGGAGGTGATTCTCCACCGTCCGGGGCGACAGGAACAGCCGGCCCGCGATGGCCCGGCTGGTCACCCCGGCGGCGGCGAGCGCGGCGACCTCCAGCTCCCGGTCGCTGAGCGTGGGCCGCAACGCGTCCAGCGCCGGGGTTCGGATCTGGTCGCAGCGGGTGAGCAGGGCGGCGAGCTGTTCGTGGGCGGCGGCGGCCGACGTCGACCGGTCCCGCCGCCAGCCGTGCAGCGCCGTCGCCGTGGCGTCGACCGCCCAGACCGTCAGGTCGAGCTTCGTGAGGCCGTCCGCCACCTCCAGCAGGGCCTCCCCGTCGCGTGCGGCGGCGGCCCGCGCGTACCGGGCGAGCAGCGGGGTCAGCGTCCCGTCGACGGTCTCGGAAAGCTCGGTCAGCCGCTGCGCCACCGTACGCCGGTCGCCGTCGGTGCAGGTCGGCCCGACGGGGGCGGTGGCCCGGCCGAGCCGGACCAGGTCGTGCAGCACCAGCACCTCGTGGCCGGCGAACCCGTCGGCGCGCAACCGGTCGGCCAGCCCGCCGAGGTGCCGTGCCGCCCCGGCCAGGTCGCCCTCGGCGGCCAGCACCGCGGCGCGGGCCTGCTCCAGCCACGGTTGCAGCACCGCCATGCCGGGGGCCTGGGTGCGGTCGGCCTCGGCCATCGCCTCCACGGCGGTGGCCGGGTCGCCGCGCAGCACCGCCGCCTGGGCCCGTTCGGCGTGCGCCAGCCCCGCGAAGACCCGGCTGGTGGCGAGCACCGCGCACGCACCGAGACTGGCCTTGAGCGCGTCGTCGCCGCGACCGCGCAGTCGCGCCGCGTACGCCTGGAGGATGGACAGGTAGCCGGTGCCGAGCCGGAAGTCCCCGGCGCCGGCCTGGTCGGCGAACTCGTCGGCCACGATGGCGTCGATGCCGGCGAGGTCCCCGGAGAGCGCCAGCCGGGTGCCCCGGGCCAGTTCCATGGCCAGTTGCAGGTACGGCATGTCGGCCCGCCAGTTCGCCGCCTCCGCCTGCACCCGGTCGATCGCGGTGGCGCTGGCACGGAACCGGCCGCGCACCGCGTCGGCGTGGGCGATGGTGCACCGGGCCAGCTCCCGGGCGGCGACGCTGGCCGCCGGCCGGTCCAGCACCGACCGGCCGAGCCGCAGCGCGGTGTCGACCTCCAGGCCGTGCAGCCGCATGATCGCCTCGAAGGCGCGCACCCTGGCCTGGTGACCGGGGTCGGTCAGGGCGCGCCCGGCCGCCGCGATGGTGTCCACGGTGGATCGTTCGCTGAGCCCCCAGTAGCTGACCATCCCGCGTACGGTGAGCCAGCGGCTGCGGCGTTCCTCACAGGCGATGTCGTCGGCCACCGCGTCGAGCACCCCGATCGCCTCGGCCGGCCGGTCGCCGAACATCAGGATGGTGGCGAGCAGTTCGGCGGCGTCGTAGCCGCCGTCGGCGTCGAGCGCGGCCCGGGCCAGCCGGGTGGCCAACGGCACGTCGTACCGGGTGAACGCCTGGACGGCCGCGTGCAGCAGCAGGGCCGGGTCCTGGGCGGTGCCGGAGTCGAGCCGCCACACCGCCACCCGGAGCAGGTCGCCCCGGCGGCGGGCGCCCGCCGCCTCCACCCGCTCGGCGAGCTGCGCCTGGAGGCGGCGGGTCCGGCTGACCGGGCAGCGACGGCGGATCACCTCGCCGTACAGCGGGTGGGCGAGCCGGACGTCCATCCGCCGGTCGTCGGGTACGACGGTGATCAGCCCGCGTTCCTCGGCTACCTCCACGGCGGTCGGGTCGGCGGCGCGGTCGAGCAGGCGCAGGCCGAGCGGTTCACCGAAGGCGACCAGCTCCACCACCGCCCGGACCCCGGGGTCCAACTGGCCGATCCGGGTGTCGATCAGGTCGGTGAGGCTGGGGGCCAGCTCCAGCCGTCCGGTCCACCGCCACACCCCGTAGGTGCGGACCAGCTCACCCCCGGTGGTGGCGGCCAGCACCAGCTCCCGCAGCAGCAGCGGGTTGCCGGCGGAGAGCCGGAACAGCCGCTCGGCGGAGCCGGCGTCGACCGGCCCGTTCAGCAGGGCGGCGAGCAGGCCGGTGGTCTCACCCTGGCCGAGCGGGGCCAGCTCGGCGTGCGCGACCAGGTCGTCGGTCCACAGTGCCCGGATCGGCAGCGGGATCTGCTCGCCGCTGCGCAGGGTGCCCAGCACGGTGGTGTTCTCGGCGCGGGCGAGCAGGTGGACCAGCGCCGCCGAGGGCGGGTCGAGCAGGTGGGCGTCGTCGATGGCGAGCACGATGCGCCGCCCGGCCGCCTGCTCGTGGAGCACGTCGACGCCCCAGCGCAGCACCCCGGCGGGGGAGAGCCCGGGTGGCTGCTCGGCCGGCAGCACCGGGGCGAGCCCGCCGAAGGGGAGCGCCGCGGTGGCCGTGCTGGCCGCGACGAACGACAGCGCGTACCGCTCGGGAGGCAGTGCGGCCACCGCCTCGCGGAGCAACCGGCTCTTGCCGACGCCCGCGCTGCCGCTGAAGAAGAGGCCGTGCCCCTGGCCCTCGTGCACCGCTGCCAGCAGACGGTTGAGTTCATCCGTTCGGCCGACGAAACTCCACCGACTCATCCGAGCAGCATATCGATGTAAATCGGTCCGGAGGTACCTGGTCACGCTGTGAAGTTGAGTAATGTCGCAGTTACTGCTGAGTATCCGAGATGTTCCGGTGGAAACGGGTGCGGCCCGTAACCTTCCCGCAGCCCATCGTCACCGATCGGACGTCCTACCGCGGGTGCAGCCAGTCGCCCGCGTCGAGCGGAGGCCGAATGAAGCCCGGTCCACTCCCCGGGGTCGACATGACCGACGACCCGTCCGACCATCCCGACGCCGTCGGGCTGCCGCCCCGGGGCCCGCTCCCGGCCCACGCGCAGGCCACCGAGGTCGACCCCGACGAGCCGCTCGCCGTGGTGGCCGCCGGCCCCGCCGGGGCGGCCCGCCGCGAGGTGCTCGCCGCGCTGCTCGGGGTCCCCTCCGGAATGCTCGTCACCCCGACGGGCAGCTGCCTGCTGGTCCGGCACGCCCGGGTCGCGACCCGGGCGGCGTACGTGCCCGGCTACCGCCAGCCGCACTCCTACGGCGCCGACCAGGCCGCCGCCGGCCCGGCGCTGGCCCGCGCGCCCCGCCGGGTCGAGCTGAGCCTGCCGGAACCGCTGCTGCGGCACTTCGCCGTGCTCGACACACCGGACACCGACACCCTCGGCGTGGCCGGCGGCCGGGTCCTGCTCGACGCGGTCGTCCGGTCCGGCGCGCTGCTGTTCGTGATCGGCGCCGACCAGACCTTCACCGCCGCCGACCTGCACCTGCTCGCCGAGGTGGCGCGTACCCGGGTACGGGTCTTCTTCGTAGTGACCCCCGGCGCGGGCGGCTGGGCGGCGGCGGAGCCGGCCGCGACCGACGACACCGGGGTGGCGCTCGCGTCGCCGCCCGACGCGCCCCCGGCCGGCGGCCCGGTCGACCCGGTCGCGGTGACCGTCGCGGCGCACCGGGCCACGCTGCTGGCCGCGGTGCCGGGGCTGGCCGAGGCCAACTGGTATCCCGTGTACCGGGCCGAGCATCCGGCGCTGCGCCGGGCACTGGTCGGCTGGTCGGCCATCGAGGGGCTGCGCCGGGCGAGTTCCCGGCCGCCCGTGCCGCCCGGCGCGCACGGGCGGGTGCCGGTGGCCCCCGAACCACCCGGCGACGACTGGGCCGACCGGTTGGAACGGCAGAGCCGCCGCTACGCCCGGAGCATCCGTCAGCAGCTCGCGCTCGAACTGGCCAACATCCACCTGCGGACCGTCCAGGAGATCGTGTTCGGGGTGGGCTGCGCGGGCCTGCCGCAACTGCTCGACCGGGAGCTGGAGGCGCTCTCCCTGCTCGCGACCGAGCAGCAGGACCGGGCCGTACGGGAACTCCTCGACGGGGCCGCCGCCCGGATCTTCGGCGCACCGCTGGCCGAGGGGGTACGCCAGCGCATCGGCGCGGCCGTCCGCTGGGGGTTGGCCGACCATCCGTCCGGTCAGGAGCTGGACCGGGTGCTCCTGGTCACCGGTACCGCCGGGGTGGCGGCGCTGCCCGGGGCCGGCGCGCTGGACGCCCTGCTCGGTCATCCCGGCGCGCCCCGGGGCGAGGTGCTGCCGCGCATCGGGGTCGCCCTGTCCGGCGGCTGCTGGCAGCACTGGCGCAGCCCCGGCAACGACGATCCGAACGCCGCCCGGTCCTGGGCGCAACGGGCGCTGCGCGAGGTCGAGCTGGAGTTGTCCCGCGAGGTGTCGCGGCGGTTCGAGGCGTTCCGGCTCGCGCTCGACGCGGTCCTCACCGACGCCCTCGACCATGGCATCCTGCTCGCCTGAACCGAGCGTCCCGGTGCGTATCCCCGCCGTGTCCGTAGCCCTCCCGGTTTCCGCAGCTCGGGAGGGTGATCCGGGCCGCCCCGGCGTTCCGGTTCATCGGATCGCCACTTCCGGTGGCACGATGGGGGGCATGGCCGCTCCACAGGTTGCCCCGGTCGAGACGCCGGACACCGACGAGGTGCCGGTCGAGGACCGGCAGTGGGTGACGATCGTCTGGGACGACCCGGTCAACCTCATGACGTACGTGACCTGGGTCTTCCAGAAGTTGTTCGGTTACAGCCGGGAGAAGGCCGAGAAGCTGATGCTGGACGTGCACCACAAGGGCCGGGCGGTGGTCTCCAGCGGTGCCCGGGAGCGGATGGAGCACGACGCGTCGCAGTTGCACGCCTACGGCCTCTGGGCGACGGTGGACCGGTCGTGAGCGCGAGGAGCGAGCCGGTGTCGCGAGCCCCGCAGTCGCGAACCAAGGTGGTCCGATGAGCATCGGGAGCGAGCCGGGCCTGCGGGTCCGGCGGTGGCGATGGGGGTTGACGCGGTGAGCATGTTCCGCCGCCAGGGCGGCTGTTACGTGGCGACCTTCGCCGTCGACGAGGTCCGGGTGCTGCGCAAGGTCGCCACCGAGGTGGTCGGCCTGCTCACCGACGGGTTCGACCACACCGACCCGGTCGTCGGGCGGCTCTTCCCCGACGCCTACCCGGACGATCCGGCCGGCACGGCGGAGTTCCGCCGGTACACCGAGGGCGACCTGAAGACCGCCAAGATCGACCAGGCGGGCGCGGTGCTGGCCGCGCTGCCCGAGTCGGCCGGTGGCGAGGTGCGGCTGGACGCCGAGGCGGCCGAGGCGTGGCTGCGGGCGCTCAACGACGCCCGGCTGGCGATGGGCGTCCGGCTGGAGATCAGGGACGGCACCGACCTGGGTGAGGAGCTCGACGACGCGGTCGCCGACGATCCCACGTCGTCAAGGGTGTTCCAACTGTCGGTCTACGCCTATCTGGGTTATCTCCAGGAATCCCTGCTCAACGCCATGATCGACTGAACTGTGACGGTCACCGCCTCGCCGGGCGCGGCGGGTGGGCGCTAGGCTGGGCCACGTGCTGAGCATCGACCGGTCGATCGTCGACGCGATCGTCGCCCACGCGCGCCGGGACCACCCGGACGAGGCGTGTGGGGTGGTCGCCGGACCCGTGGGCGGCGACACCCCGACCCGGCACATCCCGATGGACAACGCGGCCCGCTCGATGACCTTCTACGAGTTCGACTCGATGGAGCAGCTGCGGGTGTGGCGGGAGATGGACGACCGCGACGAGGAACCGGTCGTCATCTACCACTCGCACACCGCCACCGAGGCGTACCCGTCCCGCACGGACGTCGCCTTCGCCGGTGAGCCGGGCGCGCACTACCTGCTGGTCTCGACTCGCGAACCGGACACCGAGGAGATCCGTTCCTTCCGGATCGTCGACGGCGTGGTGACCGAGGAACCGGTGCGGATCGTGGACGCGGGGGTGGACCCGCACGCGGTCCAGTCCTACATGTTCGGGCAGAGCCCGGCGACGGTCGACTACGAGTGTTCCGGCAGCTGACCCCAGCTCCGCACACCCTGTTCCGTCCGGCACCGAGGCACACCCGACCAAGGAGTACGTCATGGCCATCGAGGTTCGCATCCCCACCATCCTGCGCAGCTACACCGGCGGCGCGAAGGTCGTCGAGGGCGCCGGGGACACCCTGGGCGACCTGCTCACCGACCTGGACACCCGGCACGCCGGCCTGAAGGCCCGGCTGGTCACCGACGCCGGTGCGCTGCACCGCTTCGTCAACGTCTACGTCAACGACGAGGACGTCCGTTTCCTGGGCGCGCTGGACGCCAAGCTCAACGACGGCGACAGCGTCACCGTCCTGCCGGCCGTCGCCGGTGGGGCGTTCGGCTTCGCCGCCGCGGCGGCGATCAGCCAGCACCGTGCGGCCACCGCGGCGGTGGCGGCACGGCGCGCGGCCGTCGCCCCCTGCTGAGGGCGGGCGTCATGGCGCGGTACGACAGCCTGCTCGACGCCTGCGGCGGCACCCCCCTGGTGGGGTTGCCCCGGCTCTCGCCGACGGTGCCCGACGGGGCGCCGCCGGTGCGGCTGTGGGCCAAGCTGGAGGACCGGAACCCGACCGGCAGCATCAAGGACCGCGCGGCCCTGTTCATGGTCCGCGCGGCGGAGCAGGCCGGCCGGCTCCGGCCCGGGGACACCATCCTGGAGCCGACCAGCGGGAACACCGGTATCTCGCTGGCCATGGTGGCCAAGTTGCGCGGCTACCGGCTGGTCTGCGTGATGCCGGAGAACGTCTCCACCGAGCGGGTCCAGCTGCTCCGGATGTACGGCGCGGAGATCATCTTCTCGCCGGCGGCGGGCGGCTCGAACCAGGCGGTCGCCACCGCGAAGCAGATCGCGGTCGACCACCCGGACTGGGTGATGCTCTACCAGTACGGCAACGAGGCCAACGCCCGCGCCCACTACGAGACCACCGGCCCGGAACTGCTGCACGACCTGCCCACCATCACGCACTTCGTGGCGGGCCTGGGCACCACCGGCACCCTGATGGGCACCGGGCGGTTCCTGCGGGAGAAGGTCGAGGGCATCCAGGTGGTGGCCGCCGAGCCGCGCTACGGCGAACTCGTCTACGGCCTGCGCAACATCGACGAGGGTTACGTCCCCGAGTTGTACGACGCGGCGGTGCTCACCCGGCGCTTCTCCGTCGGCACCCGGGACGCGGTGCTGCGTACCCGGCAGTTGGTGGAGGTGGAGGGGATCTTCGCCGGTTTCTCCACCGGGGCGATCCTGCACGCCGCCCTGTCCGTGGCGCACGAGGCGGTCCGGGACGGCCGACGGGCCGACGTCGCCTTCGTGGTCTGCGACGGCGGCTGGAAGTACCTCTCCACCGGGGCGTACGGCGGCACCCTCGCCGACGCCGAGAGCTCCCTGGAGGGGCAGCTCTGGGCATGACCCGTCGCGGGGCCGGCCGGCGGACCGTCGGTCGGCCCTGTGGGTGTCACGTTGATGACAACTTCCAGAAGATGATTCTTGCCCTGCCGTCGCTGCGCGTAGGCTGCGCACCGTGGCGTACGCGTCGGTAGAGATCATCATCGGTGCTGACTCCGGCGTGTTGACTACGTACCGTAATCGTGGGGCGACCGGATGCGGCTGACCGTCCTGGGCTGTGCGGGAAGCTTCCCCGGCCCCGAGTCCCCCTGCTCCGCCTACCTCATCGAGGCGCAGGGTTTCCGGCTGCTCGTCGACTTCGGGCCGGGCTCGCTGTCCACCCTCCAGCGGTACGCCGGCCTGCACGCCCCGGACGCCATCCTCCTCACCCATCTGCACTGCGACCACATCCTCGACGCCGCCTCGTACGTGGTGGTCCGGCGGTACGCCCCGGACGGCCCCTACCCGCCGCTGCCGGTCTACGCGCCGCCGGGCGCCCCGGACCGGCTCGCCACCGCCTACGGCCAGGACGACAGCAGCGTGGAGGACGTCTACCAGTTCTACGGCCTCCAGCCGGGCACCTTCCCGATCGGCCCGTTCACCGTCACCGTCGACCGGGTCAACCATCCGATCGAGACGTACGGGGTGCGGTTGGAGCACGAGGGCCGGGTGCTCTGCTACTCCTCGGACACCGCCCCCTGTGACGCGCTGCTGCGCCTCGCCCAGGACGCCGACGTCTTCCTCTGCGAGGCCAGTTACCTCGACGGGGTAGACAACCCACCGGATCTGCACCTGACCGGCCGGGAGGCGGGCGAGACGGCCACCAAGGCGGGGGTGGGCCGGCTGCTGTTGACCCACCTGGTGGCGGCCTGGGGCAGCGAGTCGCACACCGTCGCCTCGGCGGCCGGGTCGTTCACCGGGCCGCTGGAAGTGGTGCGGGCCGGCGCCAGCTACGACATCTGAGCGCACCCGGGCACCCGGGCATGCGCCGATCATGCGACCGCATAGGGTGCAGGGATGGCACGACCTGACGGGCGGCGGCCCGACCAACTCCGACCGGTGACGTTGACCCGGGGCTGGAGCACCCACCCGGAGGGCTCGGTGCTCGTCGAGTTCGGCGGCACCCGGGTGCTCTGCACCGCCAGCGTCACCGAGGGTGTGCCCCGTTGGCGCAAGGGCTCCGGGCTCGGCTGGGTCACCGCCGAGTACGCGATGCTGCCCCGGGCCACCAACACCCGCTCCGACCGGGAGAGCGTGCGCGGCAAGATCGGTGGGCGGACCCACGAGATCTCCCGGCTGATCGGCCGCAGCCTGCGCGCCTGCGTCGACCTCAAGGCGCTCGGCGAGAACTCGATCGTGCTCGACTGCGACGTGCTCCAGGCCGACGGCGGTACCCGTACCGCCTCGATCACCGGCGCGTACGTGGCGCTCTACGACGCGGTGAGCTGGCTGGCCGCCCGCAAGTCGTTGGCCGGTAAGCCGGAGAAGGTGATGCACCGGTCGGTGGCCGCGGTCAGCGTCGGGATCGTCGCCGGGGAACCCCTGCTCGACCTCTGCTACGTCGAGGACGTCGCCGCCGAGGTGGACATGAACGTCGTCTGCACCGGCGAGGGCGACTTCGTCGAGGTGCAGGGCACGGGCGAGGACGGCGTCTTCTCCCGGGCGCAGCTCGACGCTTTGCTGGACGTCGCGTCGTTGGGTTGTCTGGAACTGGCCGAGGCGCAGCGGAAGGCTCTCGCATCATGAACAAGGTCCTGCTCGCCACCCGTAACCGCAAGAAGCTGGTGGAGTTGCAGCGCATCCTGGACGGCGCGCTCGGCGCGCACCGGATCGCCCTGCTCGGCCTCGACGACGTCGAGGAGTACCCGGAGCTGCCCGAGACCGGCCTCACCTTCGGCGAGAACGCCCTGATCAAGGCGCGGGAGGGCTGCCGGCGCACGGGCCTGCCCACGATCGCCGACGACTCCGGCATCGCGGTCGACGCGCTCAACGGCATGCCGGGGGTGTTCAGCGCCCGCTGGGCCGGGCGGCACGGCGACGACCGGGCCAACCTCCAGCTGGTGCTGGACCAGATCGCCGACCTGCCCGACGAGCACCGGGGGGCGTCGTTCGTCTGCACCGTGGCGCTGGTGCTGCCCGGCGGCAAGGAGCACCTGGTCGACGGCCGTCAGCCCGGCCGGCTGCTGCGCGCGCCGCGCGGCGAGGGCGGCTTCGGGTACGACCCGATCTTCGTCGGCGACGGCCAGGAGCGGACCAACGCGGAGCTGACCCCGCAGGAGAAGGACGCGATCAGCCACCGGGGCAAGGCGTTGCGCGAGTTGGCGAAGCTGGCCGCCAAGGTGCTCCCCGCCACCTGACGCCCCGCGCGCCTCGTCCCACCGGCCCCGCCCGCGTCCCGTGGGCGGCCCGGCCCGCCCGGCCCATGAACGGCCCGGCGTCGTCGGCATCCGGCACCGCTGGCTGCCGGCGCGTGGGCGGCGTGGTCCGTGGCCGTTCTGCCCGCCTGCGCGGTTGCCCCCACCCGCCGCTGCGCGCCGCACCGCGAGGACACGGTCCGCTTCGTCCGCCCCGGACACCCGACGCCAAGCTCCATCTGATCGCCGACGGTAATCGTCGGGTCGAAGGTGTCGTCACGGAATGTGATTATGCTGCGGGCGGCGGGCCGTCGAGGGTGGTGGGCGGAGGTGGGCGGGTCCGGGAAGGTCGGGGTGGTGGTCAGCCCAGTGGGCCGATCTCCCGCTCGATGGCGGTACGCAGGTCGGGGCCGGCGAGCACGGCGCGGGCCGCTTCCAGCACCGGGGCGAGGAAGACATCGGGACCGGGTTCGCCGGCCGCACCGCCGAGCGCCGCCACGGCGGCCCGGCCGGCCGGCGACGGCTCCAGCGGTGCGCGCAGTTGCAGGCCCCTGACGGCCGCCAGCAGTTCGACGGCGAGCAGGCTGGCCAGGTTGTCCAGCACGGTCCGCAGCTTCTTGGCCCCCGCCCACCCCATCGAGACGTGGTCCTCCTGCATACCGCTGGTGGGCAGCGAGTCCACCGAGGCGGGCGCGGCCAGCCGACGGTTCTCCGCGACGATCCCGGCGGCCGTGTACTGGGCGATCATCAGCCCGGAGTTCACCCCGGCGTCGGGGGACAGGAACGCCGGCAGGTCCCGGTTGCGGGTCACGTCGAGCAGCCGGTCCACCCGGCGTTCGGCGATCGCCCCCACCTCGGCGGCGGCGATCGCCAGGTAGTCGGCGGCGAAGCCGAGCGGAGCGCCGTGGAAGTTGCCCGTCGACTCGACCCGGCCGTCCGGCAGCACCACCGGGTTGTCCACCACCGAGACCAGTTCCCGGCCGGCCACCGTCGCGACGAAGTCGAGGGTGTCGCGGGCCGCCCCGGCCACCTGCGGGGCGCACCGCATCGAGTACGCGTCCTGCACGGCGTGCGCCAGGTCGTCACGGTGCGAGTCCATCACCCGCGAGTCCTGGAGCAGCCGGTGGATGTTCGCCGCCGACGCGGCCTGCCCGGGGTGTGGCCGGATCGCGTGCAGCTCCGGCAGGAACGGCCGTTCCGAACCGAGCATCGCCTCGATGGCCAGCGCGGCGGTCACGTCGGCCATGGCGAACAGGTGCCGGGCGTCCGCGATGGCCAGCAGCAGCATGCCGAGCATGCCGTCGGTGCCGTTGATCAGCGCCAGCCCCTCCTTGGCGGCCAACGCCACCGGGGCCAGCCCGGCCGCCCGCAACGCGTCGGCGGCGTCGACCCGCTCGCCGCCCGGACCGAGCACCCACCCCTCGCCGAGCAGCACCAGCGCGCAGTGCGCCAGCGGCGCCAGGTCACCGGACGCGCCGAGCGACCCGTGCTCCGGCACCCACGGGGTGACATCGGCATTGAGCAGGTCGACGAGCGCCTGCGCGACCAGCGGCCGGACCCCGGAGCGGCCCAGCGCCAGCGAACGGACCCGCAGCAGCATCATCGCCCGGACCACCTCGCGGGGCATCGGCGCACCGATCCCGGCGGCGTGTGAACGGATCAGCGCGTGCTGCAACTCGGCCCGGCGCTGCGGGGCGACGAACGTGTTCGCCAACGCCCCGAAGCCGGTGGAGACGCCGTACACCGGGCGGCCGGCGGCCTCGATGCCGTCCACGATGGACCGGCTGACGCGCATCGCCTCGACGGCGGCCGGGGCGAGGACGACCCGGGCGTCGCCGCGCGCCACGGCGAGCACGTCGGCGGGGGTGATTCCGGTGGGCTGGACGGTCACAGTCGACATTGCGGCACTCCGTTGTGCAGAACCTGGCGGATCAGGGGAACACCCGGCCGGTAGGCCAGGTGCAGGTGGGACGGGGCATCGAGGATCATCAGGTCGGCCCGCGCCCCGGGGCGCAGCACGCCGACGTCGGTGCGGCGCAACGCCCGCGCGCCGCCCGCCGTCGCGGCCCGGACCGCCTCCGCCGGGGTCATCCGCATCTCGCGGACGGCCAGCGCGACGCAGAACGGCATCGACGAGGTGTACGACGATCCGGGGTTGCAGTCCGTGGCCAGCGCCACGGTCACCCCCGCGTCGAGCAGCCGCCGGGCGTCCGGGTACGGCGACCGGGTGGAGAACTCCGCCCCCGGCAGCAGGGTCGCCACGGTGGGATCGTCGGTGGTGGCCGAGCCGGCCAGCGCGTCGACGTCGGCGTCGGACAGATGGGTGCAGTGGTCGACGCTGGCCGCGCCCAACTCCACCCCCAGCCGCACCCCCGGCCCCGGGCCGAGCTGGTTGGCGTGCAACCGCAGCCCCAGCCCGGCGGCCTGCCCGACGGTGAGGATGGCCCGCGCGTGGTCGGCGTCGAACGCGCCCCGCTCGCAGAACACGTCCACCCAGCGGGCGTACGGCGTGGCGGCGGTGAGCATCGGCCCGCAGACCAGCCCCACGTAGTCGTCGGGGCGGCCCGCGTACTCGGCGGGGACGACGTGCGCGCCGAGGAAGGTGGTCTCGGCGGTCACCTCGGCGGCGATCCGCAGCGAGCGGGCCTCGTCGGCGACGGTCAGGCCGTACCCGCTCTTGATCTCCATGGTGGTGGTGCCCTGCCGCATCGCCTCGTCGCGCAGCCGGCGTACGGTGTCCCGCAGGTCGTCGTCGGAGGCCGCGCGGGTCGCGCCGACCGTGGTCCGGATGCCACCCCCGGTGTACGGCTCGCCGGCCATCCGGGCCGCGAACTCGGCCGCCCGGTCCCCGGCGAACACCAGGTGGGCGTGGCTGTCCACGAACCCGGGCAGCACCGCGCCGCCCTCGGCGTCGATCCGCCGGTCGGCGGCCGGGGCGTAGCGGGTCGGCCCGATCCAGACGACCCGACCCGCCTCCACCAGCAGGGCGACGCCCCGCCGGATGCCCAGCGGCCCCTCGTCGCCGACGGTCGGCACGTTGGTGACCAACTCGCCGATGTCGTCGACCAGCAGACTGCTCACGCCACCCCTCCCGTCCCGTACCGGCCGCCCCCGCCGCGCGTCGCCGGCCGCTGCCCGGCCCCGGCCGGGGCGCGGCTAGTCACCGGTCACCGCCGCGACCGCCGCGCTCAGCTCCGCCGGCACGTCCACGCTCAGGTGCCGGCCGTCACGCACCACCTGCCGCCCGTCGACCACCACCTGGTCGACGTCGGCGGCGGTGGCCGCGAAGAACACCCCCACCGGCGGCACCCCGGCGGTACGCGGGCTGTCCAGCCGTACGGTCACCAGGTCGGCGCGTTCCCCGACGGCGATCCGGCCTGCGTCGGCCCAGCCCAGCGCGGCGTGCCCGGCGACGGTGGCCGCGTCACGCAGCGCGGCGGCGGTGAAGTGCCCGCGCCGCCGGGTACGCAGCCGCTCGTCCAGCTCCACCGCGCGGGCCTCCTCGAACAGGTCGACCACGGCGTGACTGTCGCTGCCCAGGCTCAACGGGATGCCGGCGTCGGCCATCAGCCGGGCCGGCCCGATCCCGTCGGCCAGGTCCCGTTCCGTGGTGGGGCACAGGCACACCCCGGTCCGGTGCCCGGCCAGCAGGGTCAGGTCGGCACCGGTCGGGTGGGTGGCGTGCACGGCCGTGACGTCGGGGCCGAGCACCCCGTGGTCGGCGAGCAGCCCGGTCGGGGTACGCCCGTGCGCCGCCCGGCAGGCGTCGTTCTCGGCGGGCTGCTCCGACAGGTGCACGTGCAGCGGGGTGCCCTGCCGGTACGCCCATCCGGCGACGGTGGCGAGCTGCTCCGCCGGCACCGCGCGTACCGAGTGGATCGCCGCCCCGCGCAGCGCGTGCGCCCCGGCCGGGCGGAACCCGTCGACCCGTTCCGCCCAGCGCAGCGCGTCCCCGTCGCCGAAGCGCCGCTGCACCCCGGCCAGCGGCTCGCCGGCCACCGAGGCGGTCAGGTAGCAGGTGTCCAGCAGGGTGATCCGGATGCCGGCCTGCGCCGCCGCCTCGACCAGCGCCGCGCCCATCGCGTTCGGGTCGTCGTACGGCCGGCCGTCGGGGCCGTGGTGCAGGTAGTGGAACTCGCCCACGCAGGTCACCCCGGCCAGCGCCATCTCGGCGTACGCGGCCCGGGCCAGCGCCAGGTACGAGTCGGGGTCGAGCCGGCCGGCGACGGCGTACATCTCCTCCCGCCAGCTCCAGAAGTCACCCCGACCGCCGTGGGTACGCCCGCGCAGCGCCCGGTGGAAGGCGTGCGAGTGGGCGTTGGCCAGGCCGGGCAGGGTGAGTCCGGGCAGCCGTACCGCGTCGGCGAGCACCTCCACCCCGGTGTGCGGCGCGTCGCCCCGGGCCAGCGGGGTGACGGCGGTGAACCGGCCGTCCTCGGCCTCGATCAGCACGTCCGGGGTCGGCGCGGCATGGTCGGGTAGCCACGCCTGCTCGGCCAGCCAACGGGTCAGTGGCATGCCAGCTCCTCCAGCACCCGGGCCAGCGCGACCACCCCGGCCGCGCAGTCGTCGTCGGTGGCCGACTCGGCGGGGGAGTGCGACACCCCGGTCGGGTTGCGCACGAACAGCATCGCGGTGGGCAGGTGCGCGGCGAGCACTCCGGCGTCGTGGCCGGCCCCGGTGGGCAGCACCGGTGCGGCCAGCAGCCCCGCCAGCCGGTCGGCCAGCCCACCGTCGAAGGCGACCAGCGGGGTGGCCGACTCCCGGGTCACGGTCAGCTCGGTGCCGTCCCGGCGGGCCCGCTCGGCGGCCTTGGCCCGGACCGCCTCGACCAGGCCGTCCAGGGTCTCCGGCGCGGCGGCGCGGGCGTCCAGCCAGCCGGTCACCGTCGACGGGATCGCGTTGGTGGCGTTGGGTTCCACCGCCACCCGGCCGACCGTGGCGTGCGCGTCGCGCAGCCGGGCCTCCTTGTTCGCCGCGAGCACGGTGAACGCGAAGGTGAGCATCGGGTCGCGGCGGTCGGCCATCCGGGTCGTACCGGCGTGGTTGCCCTCGCCGCGCAGCTCGAAGCGCCACCTGCCGTGCGGCCAGATGGCGCTGCCCACCGCGACCGGCGCGTCGGCGTCGACCAGCGCCCGCCCCTGCTCGACGTGCAGCTCCACGAAGGCGGCGAACCGGCCGAGCAGCGCCGGGCCGGCCCCCGCCGGCCGGTGGCCCAGCGCCTCGGCGAGGCTCACCCCGGCCGTGTCGCGCAGCCCGGCCGCGCGGTCGGCGTCGATCGCGCCGGTGAGCAGCCGCGACCCCAGGCACGGTACGCCGAACCGGGCCCCCTCCTCCTCGACGAACGCGGCCACCACCACCGGCCGGACCGGGGTGACGCCTGCGGCCCGTAGCTCGTCCACGGCGAGGAACGCGCTGACGATGCCGAGCGGCCCGTCGTACGCTCCGCCGTGCGGCACCGAGTCGAAGTGGCTGCCGGTCAGCACCGCGCCCCCGGCGGCGGGGTCGCCCCACCAGGCGAACAGGTTGCCGTTGCCGTCCTCGCTGACCGGCATGCCCCGGCTGTCGGCCTGCGCCCGGAACCACTCCCGCAGCCGCAGCTCCGGCGCGGTCAGCGCGTACCGCAGATAGCCGCCGCTGCCGGCGTCCCGGCCGACCGGCGCGATCTCGTCCCACAACTCCCGGAACCTCACGGGGTTTCCCCCGCCATGGGGATGCGGACGTTGTCGCGGGCGGCGATGTCGCGGGCGGTGTCGTAGCCGGCGTCGACGTGCCGGATGACACCCATCGCCGGATCGTTGGTGAGCACCCGTTCGATCTTCTGCCCGGCCAGCGGGGTGCCGTCGGCGACGCAGACCTGGCCGGCGTGCAGCGACCGGCCGATGCCCACCCCGCCGCCGTGGTGGATCGACACCCAGGACGCGCCGCTGGCCGTGTTGACCAGCGCGTTGAGCAGCGGCCAGTCGGCGATCGCGTCGGAGCCGTCGGCCATCGCCTCGGTCTCCCGGTACGGGCTGGCGACGCTGCCGCAGTCCAGGTGGTCCCGGCCGATCACGACCGGCGCGGACAGCTCCCCTGCGGCGACCATGTCGTTGAACCGCACCCCGGCGACGTCCCGTTCGCCGTAGCCCAGCCAGCAGATCCGGGCGGGCAGGCCCTGGAAGGCGACCCGTTCGCCGGCCAGCCGCATCCACCGCGCGAGGGACTCGTTCTCGGGGAACAGGTCGAGGATGGCCCGGTCGGTGGCGGCGATGTCGGCCGGGTCGCCGGAGAGCGCCGCCCACCGGAACGGCCCCTTACCCTCGCAGAACAGCGGCCGGATGTACGCGGGCACGAAACCGGGGAAGTCGAACGCCCTCGCGTACCCGCCCAACTGCGCCTCGCCCCGGATCGAGTTGCCGTAGTCGAACACCTCCGCGCCCGCGTCGAGGAAGCCGACCATCGCCTCGACGTGCTTCGCCATCGACGCCCGCGCCCGGTCGGTGAACTCGGCCGGCTTGGCCGCCGCGTAGTCCCGGGCGTCGGCCAACTCCACCCCCTCCGGCAGGTACGACAGCGGGTCGTGCGCGCTGGTCTGGTCGGTGACCACGTCGACGGCGACGCCCCGGCGGAGCAGTTCGGGGAAGACGGTGGCGGCGTTGCCGACCACGCCGACGCTCAGGGCCCGCCGGTCCCGCTTCGCGGCCAGCACCCGGGCGACGGCGTCGTCCAGGTCGTCGGCGACCTCGTCGAGGTAGCGGTCGTGCACCCGCCGGTCGAGCCGGCTCCGGTCGACGTCCACGATCAGGCAGACGCCGTCGTTCATGGTGACCGCCAGCGGCTGCGCCCCGCCCATCCCGCCGCAGCCGGCGGTGAGGGTCAGCGTCCCGGCGAGGCTGCCGCCGAAGCACTTCGCGGCGACGGCGGCGAACGTCTCGTAGGTGCCCTGGAGGATGCCCTGGGTGCCGATGTAGATCCACGAGCCGGCGGTCATCTGCCCGTACATGGTCAGGCCGAGGGATTCCAGGCGGCGGAACTCGGGCCAGGTGGCCCAGTCGCCGACCAGGTTGGAGTTGGCCAGCAGCACCCGGGGCGCCCACTCGTGGGTCCGCAGCACCCCGACCGGACGGCCCGACTGCACCAGCATCGTCTCGTCGTCGCGTAGGTCGGTGAGGGTGCGCACCAGCGCGTGGTACGACGGCCAGTCCCGGGCGGCCTTCCCGGTGCCGCCGTAGACCACCAGGTCGTCGGGGCGTTCGGCCACCTCCGGGTCGAGGTTGTTCATCAGCATCCGCAGGGCGGCCTCCTGCGGCCACCCCTGCGCGGTACGGGTGGTGCCACGGGCGGCGCGGACGGGCTGGTGCATGGCGTACTCCTCTCAGCCGAGGAACAACTGACGGCGGGCGGCGGACGACTCGAACGCCTCCAGGCGGCGCTGGGTCTGGATCGGGGCGGCGTCGCAGATCGCCTGGAGCACCACCATGGCCAGGGTCATCGGGGCGGTGTGCAGGTCGAAGACGAGGTCGGTGCCGACGGCGGCGGGGAGCACCAGCTCGGCGTACTCGGTGGCGGGGCTGACCGGGGAGTCGGTGATCGCGACGACGGTGAGGCCGGCGTCGCGGGCCGCGCGCAGCGCGTCGAGGGTCTCCCGGGGGTAGCGCGGGAGCACGAAGGCGAGCAGCGCGTCCGCCCCGGCCGAGGCGGCCTGTTCGAGCCGGTCGGCGAGCAGGCTGCCACCGTCGTCGAGGACCCGGACGTCGGGCAGCACCTTGGCGGCGAAGTAGGCGAAGTAGGCGGCCAACGGTGCGGCGGCCCGCAGGCCGAGCACCGGCAGCGGGCGGCTCGCCGCGAGCAGCCGGCCGGCGGTGGCGATCCGGTCCCGGTCGGCCAACTCCCCGGCCAGCCGGTCCAGGTTCGCCATCTCGGCGCGTACCGCACGTTGCAGTTCGTTGCCGTCGTCGGCGCGGCCGTCGGGGCCGGCGGTCAGCTCGCGCAGCCGGCGGCGCAGCGCCGGGTAGCCGTCGTGGCCGAGTGCCACGGCGAACCGGGTCACCGACGGTTGGCTGACCCCGGCCAGCTCGGCCACCTCGGCCGCCGACAGGTAGGCCACGGTGGCGGCGTGCTGCACCAGGCAGTGCGCGATGCGCCGCTGGGTGGGGGTGAGCCGGACCCCGTGGAACAGGTCGAGCAGCCGGTCCGGTGGCGCGGCGACGGCTCCTTCATTCATGCCGCGACTCTATGCATGAAAAATTTCAGAGGCAAGCACCGGCTTCCCGCCCGGGGGCAAGCACCGGCTTCCCGCCCGGCGGGGGCGACGCCGGGCTCAGCGGGCGGCGCGGACGATCTCGGCGGTGGCGTCCCGGCGGACCGCGTCGTAGAACGCCTCGGACTTCTGCTCGTCGGCGAAGACCACGCTCTCGGTGCCCACCCGGCCGGTGCCCCGCGACGGGCTGGTGACGAAGGTGAGGTTGCCGCCGCGCAGGCCGCGCAGCTCGGTCGCCAGGTCCAGCAGCGACATCTCCCGGTCGACGGAGACCGACGCCGAGGCGGCCCGGACGAAGTCGTTGAGCTTTCCCGGGCTGGTGAGGATGCCGCCGCCGGCCGCCTTGTCGAGGATCGCCCGGATCACCTGCTGCTGGTGCCGGATGCGGGCGAAGTCGCCGTCCGGGAACTGCTTGCGCTGGCGGGAGTAGTCCAGCGCCGTCGCGCCGTCCATCGTCTGCCGGCCGGCCGGGAAGGTGCGCAGCGGCGGGTGGATCGAGGTGAACCGGTGGTCGACGGTGATGTCCACCCCGCCCAGCGCGTCGATGATCTCCTGGAACCCCGCGAAGTCGACCACCGCCACGTGGTCGACGTGGACCCGGGTGAACTCCTCGACGGTCTGCACCATCAGCGGAATCCCACCCCAGGCGTACGCCGCGTTGATCTTCGCGGTCCGGCCGCCGTGCCGGCCGTCCGCCGACCGGGGTACGCGGACCCAGGTGTCCCGGGGGATCGAGACGAGCTGGGCGCTCTTCCGGTCCTTCGGCAGGTGGGCCAGGATGATCGTGTCGGTGCGGGACCCCTCGGTCCGCTCCGGGTCCCGGGAGTCGCTGCCCAGGATCATGATGTTCATGGCGTCCCGGGCCACCACCGGCGGCCGGTTCTCCGTCGGCACCCCGGTGAAGGCGTCCACCCGCTCGACGTCCTTGTCGACCGAGCGCAGATAGAGCGCGCCCGCGCCGACGCCGCCCGCCCCCAGCAGGGCCAGCGCCAGCAGCGCCACCAGCGCGATCCGCCAGCCCCGCCGACGCCTCGGTGGCGACCCCGGGATGTCGTCGGACGGGGTCGGGGTGGAGTCCGAAATGTTCTCACCTGCGGGCATGGCCGCATGTTACTGAGTCGTCACTGAGTTCGGCAGCCCGCGTACGCCCGACGGGCCGAGGCCCGAAGAGTCGCCGTACGCTGGACGTTCAGCCGCCCGTCACCTGCGGCTGGTAGAACCGCGCCGTGGACGCGACGAGACTGCGCCGGGCCATCGCCCGCACCCCGCTGGCACCGGTGGCCGCCTTCCCCGGGCGGCTCGCCCGGGTCGCCCAGTACGACGCGAAGGTGCTGCGCACCTCGGCCCGCTGGCTGGCCACCTCCCGGGAGCACCACAACTACACCTACGAACTGACCCGGCTCAGCCGGGAGCACCTCACCTGGTTCGTCAGCGTGGTCTGTGACGTCCCGGTGGCCCGGGTCCGGGCCCATCTCGCCGAGATCACCGGTGACGCGGCGCTGCGCCGGCACATCGAACAGGCCACCGCCCGGTCCGCCCGACGCGGCCTGGCCGACCGCCGGGTCCGCTACGCCCGCCGGATCGGCTGGTACGCGATCGTCCGGGCCACCCGACCGGCCCACGTCGTCGAGACCGGCACCGACAAGGGGCTGGGCAGCTGCGTCCTCGCCGCCGCCCTGCTGCGCAACGCCGCCGAGGGTCACCCCGGCCGGCTCACCTCGCTGGACGTCAACCCGGAGGCCGGCTACCTGGCCCGCAGCGCACCCTGGGCCGACGTGGTCGACCTGGTGGTCGGCGATTCGGTGACGGCGATCGCCGCCCTCGACCGGCCGGTCGACCTGTTCCTGCACGACAGCGACCACAGCCACGACCACGAACGCCGCGAGTTCGACGCCGTCGAGCCGAAGCTGGCCCCCGGCGCGATCCTGCTCACCGACAACGTCACCACCACCGGGGTGCTCGCCGAGCACGCCGAACGCACCGGCCGCCGGTTCCTCGCCTACCGGGAGACCCCGCTCGACCACTGGTACCCCGGCGACGGTATCGGCGTCGCCTGGTGAGATGCCCGCCCTCCGGAGCCGGGGCGGCCGGGGTGGCCGCCCGGGACCGGCCGGGGCGCGGCGCGGGCCGCCACGCCCGCGCGGTGCCGGACGGCCGAGCCGTCCTCGGCCGCCCGGGTGTTGCCCCCGGGACGGCGCCGGATCGATGATTGCCGAATCGCCACCACCGACGGAGGAGTCGGCATGCAGGTTCTCCACCACCCCCGCGTGGCCTGGGACACGGCCCGCCTGATCGTCGCGACCGTCCCCGACGACGAACTCTTCGACTGGCTGCGCAGCGAACTCGGTGAGCTGCTCGGCCCCGACCACGCCGGCTCCCTCCAGGACACCCGGCGGCGGCTCCAGCCGTGGGCCCGGACCACGCCCGAGGCCGCCGCCGTCGAAGCCGGCCGCTGGCGGGTCCGCCTGGAGGACCTGCTCCGCACCCGGCCGGAGGCCGCCGAGCCGCTACGGTCGCTCATCGTGATCGCGTCGGAACTCCACCGCAACCGGACCGGCCGACCGGCTTAGCTTTCGCTTAGCCGGCTTGTCGCCGGGCCGTCCGCTGCGGCAGCATCGGTCGGCGTGACCGACGGCAGCGTGTCCCAGGAACCCGAACCCGGGCCGGGCAGCCGCGCCCCCGCCGGGCGTCCCGGGCCGGGGCGTCGCCGCGCCCGTGGCGGCGGACGTCGCCGCTGGCTGGCAGCCGGTGGCGTGGCCACGCTCGCCACCGTGCTCGGGCTGAGCCTCGCGCTACGTTCCGGCGCCGCCCCCGCCTGCGCCGCCCCACCGGTCGCGCTGGCCGGTGCCGGGCCGGTGGCCGCCGGGCCGCTGCCCCTGGCGGCCCCACCCACCGGGAGTACGGTCCACAAGGGAAAAGCCACCTTCTACGACTCGAAGGGCGCCGGCGGGAACTGCTCCTACCCGTCCGCCCCGGCCGACCGGATGTACGTGGCGCTCGGCCCCACCGAGTACAGCGCCGGTGCGGCCTGCGGCGGGTACCTCGACGTCACCGGCCCCCGGGGCACCGTCCGTGTCCTGATCATGGACCAGTGCCCGGAGTGCGCCCCCGGGCACGTCGACCTCTCCCGGGAGGCGTTCGCCCGGATCGCCGACCCGGTGCAGGGCATCGTCAGCGTCAGCTACCGCGCGGCGGTCGACCCGCCACTGTCGGGTCCGCTCACCTTCCGGATCAAGGAGGGCGCGTCGCAGTACTGGTTCGCCGTGCTGGTCGCCGAGCACGGCAACCCGCTGCGCGCCGTCGAGGTACGGCAGGGCTCCGGTGCCTGGCGTACCGCGGCCCGGCAGGACTACAACTACTGGCAGATCGACTCCGGTGCCGGCCCCGGCCCGTACGCCGTCCGGGTCACCGACGTGTACGGCCACCGCGTCACCGCCGGCGGCGTCACCATGTCCCCCGGCCGCGTCCAGCGCAGCACCGTGAAGATGTACGGCGGCAGCGCCCCCGCCGCGCGGAAGAACCCGACCAGCCGGCCGTCCTCCCCGAGCCCCAGTGCCAGCCCGACCCGGGCCACCGCCAGCCCGTCGGCGGTCGCCCCCACCGGGTCTCCCAGCACGCCGCAGGTCAGCGCCCCACCCGTGCTCGCCGCCTCGGCGGAACCGGGCGCAGGCCGGCCGGTCGACTGCGCGTCCCGGGGCTGACTCCCCCGGGCGCTGCCCGACCTACGGCTCGGTCGCGCGGGACCGGTCTCCCACCGCGTCGGCCTCGCGGCGGTCGGGCGGCGGCCGGCGGACGGTCAGGTCGGGGTGCCCAGGTCCCGCCACATGAGGATCTCGTCGCGGTCGTCGTCGGGTGCCACCCGCAGCGCGCCCGGCAGCCGGCCCACCTCGCGGTAACCGAGCCGGTCGTAGAACTTCTCCAGGCCCAGCCCGCCGCGCACCGTCACGTGCAGCGCCCGCCAGCCCAGCTCCGGCGCGCGCCGGGCGGCCTCCCGCATCAGGGCCTGCCCGTGGCCGCGCCCCTGGGTGGCCGGGTGCACCATCACCCGCTTGAGGATGCCCCAGTGCGCCTTCAAGCCGAACCGGTTGTCGGCGAGGAACAACACCGCGACCGGTCGGTCACCCGCGTAGCCGACCAGCATCCGGTCCGGACCGTCGGTGACGGCGGCGAAGGTCGCCTCGGCGACGGGGCGCACGTCGGCGGTGGTGACCGGGGCGACGAAACCGACCGCACCGCCGGCGTTGGTGACGTCGACCCAGAGGTCGACGATCTGCTCACGCAGTGCGGGGGTGAGGTCGGGGTCGAGGACGAAACGCAGGCTCACCCTGCCGATCCTGCTGCCCCGACGCGTCGTACGCCCGCGATCGTGACCCTCCCGACAGGGCCGTGTGGTGCGGGAGGGGGGACTTGAACCCCCACGTCCTTTCGGACAATAGGACCTAAACCTACCGCGTCTGCCATTCCGCCACTCCCGCTCGGGTCAGAGTTTAGAGCGTCGCGCGGAAACGGTGGAGAGCCCGGCCCGGCGCAGGATGTTCGATACCGTCCCGTGACTGACGACGCAGGTGTCGCCCGTCGCCGTACGGATGAACGCGGCGAGTTTCCGGGGCCCCAGATCGGGACGGGCCAGCGCGTACCGGATGACGGTCCGCTGGTGTGCCGGGCCGTCGCGCGGTCGGGGCGGGGCGGCGACGGTGCCGGTGGCGGCGAGCCGGCGGCGGAGCCGGGCGACGTGGTTGCGGTGGCAGCCGATCCGCCGGGCCGCCCCGCTCGGCCCGAGGGCACCCGCCTCGACCTGCCGGATCACCTCGGCGACCCGCTCCGCGCCGACCGGGGCCGGGGCCGGGGCCGGGGCCGGCGGACGGTACGCGGCCGGCGGCGGGGCGGTGATGTCGGGCACCGTGCCGGCCGGGCGGGCCCCCGGCTTGCGTCGGGAACCCGCCGGCAGCGGACGCAACACCTGGGTCGACGGGGTGCGCCGCCCGGACGGTCTGCCGCCCCCGCCCGTCCGGCGGGTGAAGTGGGAGGTGTCGATGCCCAGTCGTTTGAGCTGACGACTGATGTGCGCATGCGAACCCCCGCTGAACCGCACCCCGAGAACGCGCAGGACGTCGGCGACGCTGCGGGACTGCGCCGCCGCCTCGGCGAGCATCTCCGGCGTGTACCTGTATCGGGTCATGCGCGGAAAGTAGCGGCGGGGTGTGACGCGTTCAGTCGAGGCCGAGGTCGCGGCGCAGCTTGGCGACGTGGCCGGTGGCCTTGACGTTGTAGAACGCGTGCTCGATCTTCCCGTCCGGGTCGATGACGAAGGTGGACCGGATCACCCCGGTCACCGTACGGCCGTAGGACTGCTTCTCGCCGAACGCGCCGTACGCGGTGAGCACCGCCCGGTCGACGTCGGCGACGAGCGGGAAGGTGATGGCGTCACGCTCGCGGAACTTCGCCAGCTTGGCGGGCTGGTCGGGGGAGATGCCGACCACCTCGTAGCCGGCGGCCTGGAGCGAGGCGAGCGAGTCGCGGAAGTCACAGGCCTGCTTGGTGCAGCCGGGGGTCATCGCGGCCGGGTAGGCGTACAGGATGACCCGGCGACCGCGCAGCGCGGCGAGGGAGAGCGTCTCCCCGGTGTCGGTGGGGAGGGTGAAGTCGGGAGCGGGGTCGCCGGGGGCGAGCCGGTCGGGCGCGGTCATGGCGACGACCCTACCGCCGGGCGGCGGCACCCCGGCCGATCCCCGCCGGGACACCCGGGCGTTCCCCACCACGCTGTCGTGGCGGGCGCGCACGGAACCCGGGTGGGGCTGGCCGGTGGCCCGGCGGTGAACAACGCCTGGCCTTGTTGCCGCATCTTGGCAACAACCCGCACCGGGAAATAGGCTGGGCCTGCCGGCCAACTGGAGGTCACGTGGAAACCCTGGCGATGCACATCTCGAACGGCATCATCAACGGTCCGGTCGCGGGGATCTTCGCCGCCGTCGCGCTGGCCGCCCTGACCTTCTGCGTGCTGCGTGGCCGGCGTGACCTGGACGACCGGCTCGCGCCGATGGCCGGCCTGGTCGCCGCGTTCATCTTCGCCGTGCAGATGCTCAACTTCCCGATCTTCACGGCCGGGGTCTCCGGTCACCTGCTCGGCGGCGCGCTCGCCGCGCTGCTGGTCGGCCCCTGGGTCGGCGCGCTCTGCGTCTCGGTGGTGCTGATCGTGCAGGCCCTGGTCTTCGGCGACGGCGGCGTCGCCATGCTCGGCCTGAACATCACCAACATGGCGCTGCTCGGCACGGCGGCGGCGTACCTGCTGATCGCCGGCCTGCTGCGGGTGCTGCCCCGCACCCCCACCGGCCTGGCCGTGACCGCCTTCGTCTCGGCGCTGGTCAGCGTGGTCGTCGCCTCCCAGGGGTTCGTCGTGCAGTACTGGCTGGGCGGCACCACCGACCTGGGCGGCAACCTGACCGGCCTGGCCGGCACGATGGCCGGCGTCCACCTGCTGATCGGCATCGGTGAGGGGCTGATCACGGCGACCACGGTCGCCACCGTCGCCAAGGTCCGACCCGACCTGGTCTACGCGTTGCGCGCGCTGAAGCCGGCGACCGCGCCGGCCCCCGTCCCGGCTGTCGGAGGTGCCCGGTGAGGAAGCGGTCCTGGGGTTTCGTGGCGGTCGGCCTGCTGGTCGCCCTGCTGCTGGCCGGGGTGGTCAGCAACTACGCCTCGTCGCACCCCGACGGGCTGGACTCGTCGCTGCTCAAGGGCTGCACGGTCAACGCCGACGACGAGATCACCGGCGGCTCCTGCCCGGCCCGGCAGGCGAAGGACCACGAGTTGGCGGACAGCCCGCTGGCCGACTACGGCATCCGGGGCGTGGACAACGGCTTCCTCTCCACCGGCCTGTCCGGGGTGGTCGGCGTGCTGCTCACCTTCGCCGTCGGCGGTGGCGTGTTCTGGCTGCTGCGCCGCCGTGGCCCGGCCGACACCGACGGGCAGCCGGCCGACACCGCCGACCGGCAGTCCGCCGGCACCGCCGGCTGACCGGGCGGTACGACATGGGTGCCGGACACGCGCACGTGCTCTACCGGGACACCCCCTCCCCGGTGCACCGGCTGGCGCCCGAGGTGAAGATCGCCGCGATGGTGCTGTTCACCGTGGCGGTGGTGGCCACCCCGCGCGAGGCGTTCTGGGCCTTCGGCGGGTACGCCCTGCTGGTCGCCGCCGTCGCCACGCTGGCCCGGGTCGGCCCGCGCTGGCTGCTGCTGCGCGCCACGATCGAGGTGCCGTTCGTGCTGTTCGCCGTCGCCCTGCCGTTCCTCGGGGCGGGGCCGCGTACCGAGTTCGCCGGGTTGAGCCTGTCGGTGGACGGCCTGCACGGGGCGTGGAACATCGTCGCCAAGGGCACCCTGGGGGTGCTCGCGTCGCTGCTGCTGGCCGCCACGACCACCACCCGGGACCTGATCGTCGGCCTGGACCGGCTGCGGTGCCCGCAGATCGTCACCCAGATCGCCACGTTCATGCTGCGCTACCTCGACGTGCTGGTCGGCGAGGCCCGCCGGATGCGGGTGGCCCGGATCTCCCGGGGTGACGACCCACGGTTCCTGTGGCAGTTGCGGGGCTTCGCGGCCGGGGTGGGCGCGTTGTTCCTGCGGGCCTTCGAACGGGGCGAGCGGGTCTACCTGGCGATGCTCTCCCGGGGCTACACCGGGCGGATGCCGGCGGTCTGGCAGGGCTCCGGGGCGGCGACCGCCGGGCAGTGGGTGGCGGCGGCGACCGTGCCGCTGGCGGCGGTGACGATCGCCGCCACCGCCGTCGTCCTGACATGATCGGGGACGTGCAGACCGCTGTCTCCCTCGACGTCCGTGGCGTCCGGTACGCGTACCCGGACGGTCACGTCGCCCTGGCCGGGGTGGACCTGGCCGTGCCGCGCGGTGGGCGGGTGGCCCTGCTCGGCCCGAACGGCGCGGGCAAGACCACGCTGGTGCTGCACCTCAACGGCATTCTCACCCCGACTGAAGGGTCAGTGAGCGTGGGCGGGCTGACGGTGTCCCGGGACCGGGACACCCTGGCCGAGATCCGCCGCCGGGTGGGTGTCGTCTTCCAGGACCCGGACGACCAGCTCTTCCTGCCCACGGTCGCCGAGGACGTGGCGTTCGGCCCGGCCAACCTGGGGTTACGCGGTGCCGAGCTGGCCGCCCGGGTGGACGAGGCGTTGACCGCGGTGGGGATGGCCGAGCACCGGGACCGCGCCCCGCACCACCTGTCGTTCGGGCAGCGGCGTCGGGTGGCGGTGGCCACCGTGCTGGCGATGCGCCCGGAGATCCTGGTGCTCGACGAGCCGTCGTCCAACCTGGACCCGGCGGCCCGCCGGGAACTGGCCGGGATCCTGCGCGCCCTGCCGGTGACCCTGCTGATGGTCACCCACGACCTGCCCTACGCGGCCCAGCTGTGCGAGCGGGCGGTCATCCTGGACGCCGGCCGGATCGTCGCCGACGCGCCCACCGTCGACCTGCTCGCCGACGCCGACCTGCTCTCCCGCCACCGCCTCGAACTGCCCTACGGCTTCCACCCCCGACCGATCGGCTGACCGGCCGACGGGCGGGGCACGGT